>NZ_DF968182.1:2100344-2265044 GCF_001192835.1 Lentimicrobium saccharophilum | reverse complement strand
GAAGCCGGGAATTAAGGGAGATACAACATTATCGTTGCGACATTGCAACGTTTCGTGGGGAAAGTTATCTGGGCTGGTCACGGTTGGTCTCGGTTGGTCTCGGCTCCGCTCGACCACCGCCGCTCGACCACCGGGACAGATTCACCATCGAAGGGCCCGTGATTCACCATTGAAAGGCCCGTGGCACGCGTCCGGAGACGCGCGCTAACTGGGTTTGATCTATTGTGTTCTAATGTGCCTATTGTGGTTTTTTCTCTTTGCAGGTCCGTGACACGCGACCGGAGACGCGCGCTAACTGATAAAAAAGAAGGCCTGACAAGTTGGAAGAAGACTTGTTAGGTCAGGTCGTTGAATTTTGTGGCCAGGCCCTGTGGGGAAGCCGGGAATTTAGGGAGATACAACATAATCCTTGCGTCTTTGCGAGAGACACGTTATGCCTGCGGATGCTGCTCAGAATACGTGGCACGCGCCGGAGCCTTTCGGAAGCCGGGGGCTATCCTGGTGCTTTTATCTGTCCTGAAGATTTGATAATCCTGTCATCGGCCTGAAAAGCTGCCACGCAAGGTTAATCAATTAAAAATCAAACAATTCTCCCAACAGCCCCTTTTTCTTTTTATAGGGATAATCCCTGTCTGAAGGATATCTTTGTTTTTCAGAAAAGCTGTCGTGCTGCACATTCCTGGTGGTTTGAGACGATCGTTCAATAATTTTATCAAGCTCGCCACGGTCGAGCCACACACCGCGGCACTCCGGACAGTAGTCTATCTCAATGCCGCTTCTTTCGGCCATTACAAGGTTAACATTACAATTCGGACATTTCATTTCAGCAGCCCTTTCTATTTGGTGAATTTTTCAAGAAGTTTACTTTTCTCCTTGGTAACAGAGTCAAGTTTTGAAGTGGTTTTATCGATTAAAGAGTCAAGTTTTCTGACTTTATCGCCTTCGGTATTTATCAATGAGTCGAGCGTCAAAACCTTATCAAATTCTTTATTTATCAATGAATCCAGAGATTCGGACTTGTGCTGCAGTTCATTGAGCTTTTTTTCAACTTCCCTGCTTAAGTCGGTACAGGCTGACAAAATGAGCATTGCTGAAATCAGCAGGGGAATTTTTATCAAAAGATGCTTCATAGTTCAAACGTTTTATAAATTTAAAAGTGTGTTTTCAATGTCAGTTTTTTCATCGGATTTAAGCAAACCGCTGTTTACCAGTTTTTCCTTTACCCAAGGTTTTTTCAGCACCATAAATTTACAGCAACAAAGCCCCTTAATGCAAGCGCAAGCGCAGAAAACAGCTTATATTTCCGTCAATAATTCTGCGCCCTTTTGGCGAGCGGTATCCATTAGTAATGAAGAGGAGCGGATGCGCTTTACATAAACCGGAATCAGTACCTGAATGTTTACTATAAAAAGTGTTCGGGTGTTAAGGTGTTCAGGTGTTCATGTGTTCATGTGCTCATGTGTTCGGGTGTTCAGGTGTTCGGGTGCTGCGCAATGTGATACTGTGAAAATCCCGCCTGTTGCGGGACAAGTCGTGTAAATATGCAGATGAGTTTAATTATTTCCGACAAATAGCCGGGACAAGTTATGGCTATTGTGGTTTAGTAATCCACATGGCAAACTGCATGGCATGCACAGGGGGGCGGATGTTTTTCCGGGTAAAGCAGGGGTGTCGGCCAGACGGGAATAAAAATAGGGGGAAAGTGATTTTTCCCCCGCCCGTTATAGAAAAGTTTAGTCCTACTCCCCGTAAGTCTTGTATGTTAACTTGTCTGAGTAGAATATTCCGCTGAAGACTACCCCTTGCACCTTATATTTTACTTCGCCCTGGATTATGTTATTCTCCAGTTTGGTGATGGTACAGTGGTAATCTTCTCCCTGTTCCGTTGCATACAAGACCTGGGGGTACCCTCCGGTTGCGGCATATTTATGGAAATATCCCACGCACACACCCAGATCCCTGGTGTGGAAAGGGTCAACGATATAATGCTTTTTGTTCAGTTTTATGGTAGCGGTATCGTTTGCATAAAAATCAAACTGAATTCCGCCATTCTGCGGTACGGTTGAAATTACGCTTAATTGCTGGTATGCCAGCGGATAATTCCAATATGTGCTGTAGTTGGTAATGTATATCTGATCGATATCTATGAGGGTGTCTCTGCCATCGAAGGTGGCAACAATTTTGTTCAGTTTGTAATCGCCGTCATCGCCGGCTTCATCTTCCTTTTTATCGCACGAAAACAATGATGTAAGAAGTAATGCAAGACAAACAGGGTACAGGATTTTTGATTTCATAGGGATTATTTTTGGTGTGTTAGTCATTGGGTGAGTTGTGAATGCATCCTGGGAGGATACTCAAAGGTAACAAGACCCTTTTCGTGTGTCAATCACCTTTTCATGTGATTTTTTCCGGATAGGCGGGTTTGGGGATCGGTGTTCGGGTGTTCGGGTGTTCATGTGTTCATGTGTTCATGTGTTCATGTGTTCATGTGTTCATGTTGTTACTAAATGTGCCAATGTGTAAATGCGAAAATCCCGCCTGTTGCGGGACAAGTCAAGTAAATATGCAAATGAGTTTGATTTATTCCCGGCAAAGTAGCCGGGATAAGTTGTGCCTATTGTGGTTTTAATTCTCTTTGCAAGCTTTATGGCACGCGTCGGAAGGCGCGCTAACTGATAAAAAAGAAGGCCTGACAAGTTGGAAGAAAACTTGTCAGGTCAGGCTCAAATCGGAATGGAAGCACTTAATTCCTTATAAAACTTAATTTTTTTTCTTTGTAATCCCAGTACCGTAAGGCAGTGGGAAAAATTTTCAGCTTTCGCATAAGCGGCCTTCTGGTTTTCGTACGCTATGATATCTAAAAGAGACTAAGATAGCTAACCTCGGTACTACAGAAAAACAGGCAGCCGTGTTGCGAAAGCGAGGCCCCGCGGCCTGAGCGGATAAAAAGTCAGAAGCCAGCAGTTTGCGCTGGCATCACTAAGCATTGATTGGAAGATCAATTAAAAGAAGACCTAACAAGTCGGAAGAAGACTTGTTAGGTCAGGTCGTTGAATTTTGTGGTCAGGCCCTGTGGAGAAGCCGGGAATTAAGGGAGATACAACATTATCGTTGCGACATTGCAACGTTTCGTGGGGAAAGTTATCTGGGCTGGTCACGGTTGGTCTCGTACCGATAGCTATCGGTACCGCTCGACCACCGGGACAGATTCACCATCGAAGGGCCCGTGATTCACCATTGAAAGGCCCGTGGCACGCGTCCGGAGACGCGCGCTAACTGGGTTTGATCTATTGTGTTCTAATGTGCCTATTGTGGTTTTTTCTCTTTGCAGGTCCGTGACACGCGACCGGAGACGCGCGCTAACTGATAAAAAAGAAGGCCTGACAAGTTGGAAGAAGACTTATTAGGTCAGGTCGTTGATTTTTGTGGTCAGGCCCTGTGGGGAAGCCGGGAATTAAGGGAGATACAACATAATCCTCGCGTCGTGGCGGCTTTGCGCGGGATACGACCTGCAAGTCTGTTTCCCGGCCCTTATTCCTGCCGGAAAAGATCCGAAATATTAATCTGACTCTCGTAAAGGTGAATTACTTCATCAATCTCAACCACCTGAACCTTGTCGATGCGGTTGGATAACTGCTGATACCATATTTCGACATACAGATCCCCGATATGATAAAGTCTTATCACATAATAAACATAAATTCGGTCAAGCAACTCCGTTCCGTTCGAAAGTACCACAGACACCTGTTCCTGGACCGGAAGACTTCTGAACTCCTGTATTGTCATAGATGCATACGGATTTACTGGTTGCGGTTCAGTTCAATGTCATATTTGTCCCTCAGGTACTCCAGACGGGTTACGGAAGCCTTCCTGTCGAAGATGCGGACCATCTCAACCACGCCCTTTTTGCAGTAGATACCGGCCTGGGCGGCGTCGTAAACCTTGTGGTCCCAGTTGTTGCGGATCGAAATGCTGATCTCTTCAAATTTCGGCCAGGGAAGGTACTTGTCAACCATGATGTAATAGGTATCGGTCATTTCCGTATCATGGTAAATGCGGGGGGCGATTTCTTCAAGGATCATGTATTTTCTGACCGTTATCAGGCTGATATATGGTTTTACAACCCGGTTGGCCAGGAAATCGATACCGCTCTTGCTGTATTGCTCGATGATCAATGGCAGGTCCGCGTAATCTTGCATATTGATGCGGATGCAGCCCGTGGTGCTGTTCTGATACTCCAGCCATCCCATCACAGCGTCAAACTTCAGTCCTGATGTCTTTTTAATCTGCACGGTGGTACGGATAAAATCATCCATTTCATCCAGCCCCTTCGTCTTCATCACTGCAAAAACGGATCTGGGTTTCTGCTCCTCTTCGTTGACAGGAATATGATAATGATCGTAAAATCCCGGATACGGATCCAGGTCTTCCAGTATCAGTTCGTTAAACCTGTAATCGGAAGCCAGACTGGCAACCTTTTCCTTTTTGATTACAAATCCCAGAGATTCAACCAATTTCTTATTTTCCATATTCCTTTTTCGGTTTTATTTGGATACACCCCTTTCAGGGACATTGTTTAAGGCTATAACAGTAAAATGGATAAAAAGTTAATCAACTGAAGCGTGAAATAATGTTGTTCATCAAATATTGAGTTGTTTCTTTTGCCACCAAAGCACAGAAACTCCGGAAGCACAATTTCAAAAAATTGTTGCGGTGCATTCGGTGCCGGAAAAGTCTGAGGGTTTATCCGTCAGTGTGTTTTTCCGCTCTTTTTCAGACAGTTTCCCGGACCGGTATCAGCCTGAATGACTTTATGAACAGTATGCAGTTGAAAGAAAAACGGAAATGATGGTGCGAACGAGGGCTTCAATGGCTTAAATTTGAAAAAAATCAACCGCATTGAAAAACAAAAACCCTGTTTTGTCGCAGTTGCCCAATATGGTGACCCTGCTGAACCTCCTGAGCGGTTCCGTATCCGTGATTATGGTGCTGTCGGGTGAAACCCTGATCGCTGCCATGCTGGTAGGGTTGGCGGCCATTTTCGATTTTTTCGACGGCTTCCTGGCCCGGCTGCTGAAGGTAAAGTCAGACATCGGTAAGGAGCTGGATTCCCTGGCGGATGTGATTTCGTTCGGGTTGGTGCCGGCCTTGTTCCTTTTTATGCTGCTGCGGAATAACCCGGGACTGGAAGAAACGGCGGGAGTGGGAGATATGATCCCATATCTTGCATTGCTGACCGGGGCTTTTTCGGCCTACCGCCTGGCCTTTTTCAACCTCGACACCCGGCAGACGGAATCGTTCCGGGGCTTACCCACCCCGGCCAATGCAATTTTTATCGTCTCATTGTCGCTGATTGCCGGCGAGACCCCCTTGTTTGATGCCGGCGTTATTTCTTCGTTTGCCGGCAATCTGTGGGTTCAGTTATTGCTGATCCCCCTGAGTTGCTGGCTGTTGGTGTCAGATATTCCCATGTTCGCATTGAAGTTCAGCAAGGGTTTCGGGTTCTCTCAAAACAGGACCAGGTACATTTTTTTACTGCTCAGTTTGTTGTTGCTGGCGTTATTCCGCTTCGGAGGAATTCCGCTGATCATCGTGATGTACGTCATGATTTCCCTGTTTACGGAGGGTGAAAAAAACTAAAAAAATGTTGATTTTAAAAAAATAAATATATTTTTGCGGATCTGCCTTCCCGACTAACGACTAAACGAAACTAATACGCATGAAATATCTGCCCCGGCTGATTCTGACTCTGATGTTCACCCTGTTTTTTGCAGGAAACGACAGTCTCACTTCAGGAACGAGCTTCGACGAATCGGAAATATTGACAAGTCAGGAAGAGCTGGAGCTGAATAAAATACTATCTGCCGACAGGATCCGGCGGTTGGATTCCCTCCTCAACGTCTACACAAATATCAGGGGTTTCAATGGCAATGTACTGGTTGCCATTAATGGTTACAAGGTGTTTGAGCGCGCCTCGGGTTATGCCGACCCGTTGCGGAAGGAGCCGGTCACAGCGGCTTCCGTTTATCAGCTGGCGTCCGTCAGCAAGCAGTTTACCGCCGCCGCGGTGATGCTGCTCAAATCCGACGGCCGCCTTGACTTTGACGACATGGTGGTGGATTATATCCCCGAGCTGCCTTATCCCGGGGTGAGCATCAGTCATTTGCTGCACCACACCGGCGGACTGCCTAATTACTTTTATCTGATCGACAAATACTGGAGCAAGGATTATGCACCCGATAATGAGGATGTGATCTCGATGCTTGAGCGCTACCGGCTTCCTGCCTTTTTCAAACCAGGCAGCAGGTATGATTATTCCAATACCGGTTACGTGGTACTTGCCGCACTGGTGGAACGTATAACAGGGATGAGCCTGAACGAATTTCTGCAACGCAGGATTTTTATTCCCCTGGGGATGAAGAATACCTATGTATACAGCGCCGCCGATTCCACTGCCGGAAAAAGGCACGTTGACGGTTTCAGGGCGCTCAGGAGGGGTTACATGCGGATAATGGAATCAAAATCAAACGGGCCTGTGGGCGATAAAGGAGTGTGTTCCACCATTGAAGACCTTTATATCTGGGATCAGGCGCTCTATTCAGGTTTCCCCCTCAGTGACGAACTGCTTGATGAAGCTTTTTCACCGGTACGCACACTGTCAGGAAAGGAAGTCCCTTATGGTTATGGATTCCGCCTGAGGACATACAACGATGAGAAGGTGGTATATCACAACGGGGTATGGGAAGGTTTCAGGTCGAATTTCCACCGCTACCCGGAGAGCCATAACACCATCATCGTGCTTAACAATACCAGCACCAGGATCAATCATGAGCTGGTAAATCAGATAGAGTCAATTATTCACAACTTTCCGGTTGAAGACATCACCCGTGCCATGGCAGGTCTTGCATTGGAGAAGGGTTGGGAGCAGGCCTATGACTTTTATCTTTTCCTGGAGGATACCGGGCAATCGGAACAGGTGGATATTGAACGCCTGGCAGAGGTAAGCGCCTTTATGGAACACACCGGGAAGACCACAAAAGCCGGGGAAATCAACAGGCTCATCAGCAGGATTCAGGGCCTGGACAGGTCTTAGGCGGGATTCATTGCTTATTTTTTCTATAGACATATGACTCCTCCGGAGTCAGGATCTTATTTCGGGTTGAGGTTTATGACCCCGGCGGGGTCGAATGGTTCAATGATGGTTCTTTTCTATAACTATGCGATTCCCCGGAGTAAGGTTCTTGGTTCGGATTAAGGATTTATGACCCCAGCGGGGTCATATGTGTATAGAAAGGAAGGTAACAAGAGAATTTCCGACCCCGGCGGGGTCGAATGTTTATGGAGAATAATTTCAGACGATTTTGAGATTCCCATATTGTCAGATGTTAACAGTGGTACAAAAGCATAAAGATTCCCTTATTCCATTAGGAATTTCAATGTCAGGGATTTATTCGACCCCTCCAGGGCCGCAATTACCTGTTATTGTCATTTTCTATAGACATGTGACTCCTCCGGAGTCAGGATTTTGGTTCGGATTAAGGATTTATGACCCCAGCGGGGTCATATGTTTATAGAATGGGCAATGCAAATAGAATTTCCGACCCCAGCGGGGTCGTATGTTTATGGAGAATAATTTCAGACGGTTTTGTGATCCCCTAAGTACCAGATGCTATCAGAGGCACAAAAGCATGAAGATTTCCTTATTCCATTAGGAATTTCAATGTCAGGGATTCATTCGACCCCTCCGGGGCCGCAATTACCTGTTATTGTCATTTTCTATAGACATGTGGCTCCTCCGCAGTCACGATCTTGTTTTGGATTGAAGTTTATGCCCCCTCCGGGGTCGAATGGTTTAATGACAGGCCTTTTCTGAGGGATTTTATGCTTTCGTGTTTCAGTGGCAGCTTTCCGGCGCTAAGCCGGAATGCAATTTCCGGCATTTAAAAACGTATAACAAAACTCGGGCCTGATAAGGCCACTTTACCTTCTTAATTCGAAATTCTTTCCGAGATATACATTCCTGACCTGCTCGTCGGCTGCCAGCTCTTCGGCCGAGCCCGATTTCAGCACCGAACCTTCGAACAGCAGGTACGCCCGGTCGGTAATGGAGAGGGTCTCGTGCACATTATGATCGGTAATCAGTATGCCGATGTTTTTCTCCCTGAGTTTCGAAACGATATGCTGAATGTCTTCCACCGCGATGGGATCAACGCCGGCAAAGGGTTCATCGAGCAGGATAAACCTGGGGTCTACGGCCAGGGCGCGTGCGATTTCGGTGCGGCGGCGTTCCCCACCCGAAAGCTGTATGCCGCGGCTTTTCCTTACATGGTTCAGCCCGAATTCCGAGATCAGGGATTCCAGCCTTTCTTTCTGTTCGGATTTACTCAGTGAGGTGAATTCGAGCACGGCGGCAATGTTGTCTTCAACACTCAGATGCCTGAAAACAGAAGCTTCCTGTGCAAGGTACCCGATGCCCAGTTGCGCGCGCTTATACATGGGCATATCGGTGATTTCAGTGTCCTCCAGAAACACTCTCCCCGAAAATGGTTTGATCAGGCCCACGATCATGTAAAAGGATGTGGTTTTTCCCGCGCCGTTGGGCCCGAGCAGCCCGACAATCTCACCCTGCCTTACCTCCACGGATACATTGTTGACGACAGTTCTGCTGCGGTATTTTTTTACCAGGTTTTCGGTTCTCAGGATCATAGGGAAATGAAATGGTGCGTCAAAAGTAGGTAATTTCAGAAATCAAACTGCATGGATACCATAACGCCGAACTTGTTGATATCGGTATGGTCATAATAACTAAGTCTCCACACGGCATCCACCCTGAAAATGCGAAAGATATTTTCGATGCCCAGGCCGGCCTCGACATAAGGTTTCCAGGTGGTGTAGGTCCCCGCCGGCAGGGCTGAGAAAGCAAGATTTTCTTTGGTAACATTGCCGATCACCCCTTTAACCTGGGCAACCTCGCGCCATTTGAGTTTACGGAATACAGGGATTTTATTGAAAAATGCACCGACAAAATGGTGGGTGTAATAGAAGCTGATATACTGGTCGCTGATGAATTCATAATAATTCATCAGGTTAAACGCCGACTCGTCGTAAACATAAGTCTCGTTCCCCGGATGTATTTTCAGCAGGGGATAGGGGACTTTCCCCCAGATTTTTCCTGCCTCAATATTGTATTTCGACCAGCCCCATGAAAGAATATTGAACCAGTGACGCAGGGAAAGCTGAAGCCGGTGGTATTCGAAATCTCCGCTGAAAAGGCCGGGGATGCCATAGGTGTAATTGATTTCAAGAACAGGATATTTCCCGCCGAGGCTGACACGTTCGAACTCGCCCATTACCACTTTCTCATGCATGGCAAAGCGGGTATTGATGCTGAACTCGGATGTTCTGATTACGTCCGTGTGTTTGAGGCAGTCGCCGTTGTCGCAGTGAATACTGAAGGGTACGCGCCCCGAACTCCACAGGCTGCGCTGGGTGAACGAAAAAGTATTGGACAATCCGGTAAACCATTCGTGCTCGTAATATCCCTTATACTGATGAACCATTGAAAGTTTGTCCGCCGGGTTCCTTCTGAACAGGGACGCCAGCAGGAAATCTTCACGGAAAGCATTCTGGCTCTGCCCGAGCTGTTCCACATCGTATTTGACGGCACCGCTCACTACGCGCCGGGGATTTTTACCAATCATATAGGTAAATCCCCCGCTGTACTTGATTTGCTGATCTGCCAATCCGTAAGCTGTATAGCCCTCCAGCATCAGCTTTGTGCTGAAGTGGTTGCTGGTCCTGCCGCTGAGCCTGAAGCGGTGGCCCTCAAGCTGATTGAAGCTGTAGGTTGACATGTACGGTCCCCATTCCATATTCCCGTGAACGTAATAGCCGGTGGTTACCATCTGCACGATGTCGACCCAGGTTTTAAAAACAGGAAGCGAGCGCAGGGTATCCACCATCTGATAAACCATATCCTCCCGCCGGGTAAGCGCTTCGTGGCGGGCATCAGCCCAGAAGGCATCGTCTTTGATGCCTGCGGCCTCGTCGACCATGGTGGTGGTGGGGGTGTTGTAGAACGCCTTTTCCCTTGGCTGGTTTATGACAAAGCCGCGGTACGAGCTTGTTTTCGATCCGAAAAAGCCGATGTTGCGGGCCGAATCCCTTTGGGTGATGTTAAAATCCACCAGCAGTTTGTCTTTTGCCAGCATCCAGTGCCGGCCGGAAACCAGCTCAAATTCCTGGAACAGCACCAGGTCGTTGATGAAATTGATGTTTGCATCTCCGGCGATGTGCATTTCAAATTGTTTCACCGCAAAGGTGCTGTCGTGGATCCAGATGTCGCCATGAAAGGTAAATTCCTGTTTCCGTCTGGGCTTAAAAGCCATTTTGTAGCACCAGTGCCCGTCAACGTATGCACTGTCAACCAGATAATACCTGTAAGAAAACAAGGCCGTTCCTGCCAGCGGACTGACGAAATTTTTCTGAAACAGGGTAATGTAGTTGTCATAAATGTTAACCTGCTGAATCATATCGCCCAGCAGTTGCGAAATGCTGGCATTATCGATGCCCGATACGCGCGAGGCTTTAATCACTTCCCGCCGGGTTCGCGGCGTGTTTCTGTAATAGACATCAGAAAGCGATTCGGAAAGAAACACAGGCAGGTAAGCTTTGCCGGTATAAGAAGAGGTGTCAATATAATCAAAAATGAAGGCGAAAGGCTTTAATATCTTCCGGTTCATAAACTTTTCGGACAGGTTGTTGGCGTCAAAACCTATTTTTGTGTAT
This sequence comes from Lentimicrobium saccharophilum, assembly GCF_001192835.1. NCBI lineage: Bacteria > Pseudomonadati > Bacteroidota > Bacteroidia > Bacteroidales > Lentimicrobiaceae > Lentimicrobium > Lentimicrobium saccharophilum. The sequence goes on along the minus strand of NZ_DF968182.1, from coordinate 2,254,256 downwards.
GCTTCAAACTGGTAATATTCAAGGTTTTCCCTGTCGTTGAGCGGTTTGTTTTCTATGACCTTGCGCAGCAGGATTTCGGCCGGGTTTTCGCCGGCTTTGATCACAACCTCCGACAGGCTGATCTGGTCAGGCTGCAGATTAAAGTTAATCTCCTGAAACCGGTTGCGGATAACCGGTTTTACCCTGGTAAGGTATCCGACCGAGGATGCTGCCAGCGAATCGGCGGCGTGTCTTGTTTCTATCGCATAATATCCCTGTTCATCGGTGGTAGAGCCGGTGGTTGTCCCTTTGAAATAGACGTTGACGAATGGCAGGCCTTCTCCGGTAACGGCATCGGTTACCTTTCCCCTGATCTTGGTAATCTGTGCCTTCACCTCATGCGTGCCGGCAAACAAGATGATGAGTGCGATCAGGGGCGCGAAGAGACCGGATTTTATTCCGGAAAATCCTGATTGAAATTGCGGAAGCATCATCGTTTTCAATGTCTGATAGAAAAGGCAGCCATTGCATTTCAGGCGTTGAGTTCATCCCAGAATTCAACTGCACGCCGGGTATGGGGAATCACGATGGTTCCGCCGACCAGGTTGGCTATTCCCATCACTTCCATCAGTTCCGCTTCGGTCATTCCGTTTTCATGGCATTTAATCAGGTGATACCTGATGCAATCGTCGCAGCGGAGCACCATGGAAGCGACGAGGCCGAGCATTTCCTTTGTTTTTACCGGCAGCTGTCCCTCGAGGTAGGCATTGGTATCCACGTTGAAAATCCGCTTGATCACTTTATTGTTTTCAGCGCCCAGGAGGCGTTCATTCATTTTTTCGCGGTAGCTGTTAAACGCTTCAGGTTTTGTTCCCATGGTTGTTTTCTGTGTTTAGGGGGACTCCGGAGTCAGATGATTCCTTCTTTCAGGATGTCATGCAGATGAATAACGCCGGCATATTCGTTGTTTTCCATAACAAGCATCTGGGTGATATTGTTTTTCCTCATGATGTCGAGGGCGTCGGCGACCAGGATTTCCGCATCGACGGTCAGCGGGTCGCGGGTCATAATGTCGGCTGCTTTAAGGTTTTCGACCGGGGTTTCGCGGTGGAGCATGCGCCGGATGTCCCCATCCGTGATGATGCCGGCAAGTTTTGATCCGTTGAGGACGGCGGTGGCGCCCAGGCGTTTCGAAGAGATTTCGAGCAGCACGGCGCGCATATTGTCGTCTGCCTGAACCTCCGGCTTTTCATTGTATTTGTAGAGGTCTGCAACCCTGAGGTAGAGTCTTTTGCCCAGTGCACCGCCGGGATGATACCGGGCAAAATCCTGACGGGTAAATCCCCGGCATTCCAGCAATGCTACGGCCAGGGCGTCGCCCATCACCAGCTGGGCGGTTGTGCTGGCGGTAGGTGCCAGGTTATTCGGGCAAGCTTCGCGGTTGACCGTCGAGTTGATTACCAGATCCGCATTTCCGGCCAGGTAGGATTCCGTGTTGCCCACTATGGCAATCAGCTTGTTGCCCATCAGCTTCAGCAAGGGGATCAGCACCTTTATTTCGGGGGTGTCGCCGCTTTTCGAAAGGCAGATAATAACATCTCCGGCCCTGATCATGCCCAGGTCGCCGTGGATGGCATCCGCCGCGTGCATAAAGCTGGCCGGCGTTCCCGTGCTGTTGAAAGTGCTTACCAGTTTGGCGCCGATGTTGGCGCTCTTACCGATCCCGGTAACGATGACCCTGCCTGTGCAGGCAAGGATTAATTCAACACTGCGGATAAAATCATCTGTAAGATAATTGCCGAGCTGGCTGATGGCTGACGCTTCTTCAGCAATGGTCCGGAATGCAATCTGCCTGATCTGATCTGCTGTCTTCAATGGGAGGGGGATTTGTACATAATAATGGCGTACAAATATACAACATTCAGGCAAGGCTGACAGCACCTTTGGGCCCGAATTAAACAACAGCAGGCCTGTCAGGACTGAACTATTAATTATTAAGGGATATCCGGATCAATAGATACAGGCATAGGCTGCTGCCGGCACCGCCTGTGCCGGGGCGGGCTGTCCCTCCTCATGGCTTGTATTTCGTCCCTGCCGGTTTGGTTATGATTATTTTCACTGGAAAGAGCAGCCGGAAGCGGCGGAAATCTGACCTGCAAAAAACAGACTTTAAGAAAGTTGCTGAATGAATGATATTTTTTAGAAATTTGCACGCCTTTAAATCTGAGGTAAATGATGATTGAGCCCGGCCGGGATGTGCGGGTTGCAGCATCAGGATGGTCGTCCCTCCGGGGATCCGCAGGTTTGGGAAGCTGCCGGGAATATTAAATTTCGGGGGAATACAGCTCTCCGGTCAGGGCCGGAAGTACTGTATTTGGCCGGATTTTCAGGTTAATAAACTGTTCCAGGCTATAAGGATTGAATTGTTTTGTATTGAAAAGTCATTGGATGAAAAATCGTTTTAGAAAAGACAAATTGCCGTGCTTAGAAAAATGATACCGTGGAAGGATTTTTTTTGACTTTTCCCTACTTAATGATTACATTTGTTTTAATTGATAAACTATAATCAGATTACAGCAACTGATCTGAGACAAAAAAATAGCTGCAATGAAGAAAGTGAATAACTATTCGCTTAATGAATTACTAAAGAAGATATTCGGTTTTGATTCCTTTAAAGGGAATCAGGAGGCGATTATAAACAACCTGCTTCAGGGCCGGGACACTTTTGTGATTATGCCGACCGGTGGTGGCAAATCCATGTGTTACCAGTTACCGGCCCTGATCAGTCCGAGTACCGCTATCATCATATCCCCGCTTATTGCACTGATGAAGAATCAGGTGGATGCCATCCGTAATTTCGGGGCCGAACAGGGGATTGCCCATTTCCTGAATTCATCGCTGAGCAAGGCTGAAATCGCGGAGGTAAGAAAAGATCTGAAAAACGGGAAGACCAAACTGCTTTATGTAGCCCCCGAGTCTCTCACCAAAGACGAAAACGTTCAGTTTCTTCAGGAAATCGATATATCATTCTTTGCCATAGACGAAGCGCATTGTATTTCGGAGTGGGGGCACGATTTCAGGCCTGAATACCGGAGACTGCGCCCCATTATTGAAGCCATCGGTAAAAAGGTGCCGATTATCGCGCTCACGGCCACGGCAACGCCCAAGGTTCAGCAGGATATCCAGAAAAACCTGAATATGCAGGATGCCTCCCTGTTTATCTCCTCCTTCAACCGCCCGAATCTTTATTATGAGGTAAGGCCGAAAGGGGAAGAGCCGATTAAGGATATCATCAAATATATCAAGTCGCAGCCGGGGAAATCGGGGATCGTATATTGCCTGAGCCGCAAAAAGGTCGAAGAACTTGCCGAAACGCTTCAGGTAAACGGGATCAAGGCCCTACCTTACCATGCCGGTCTTGATTCGGCCACCCGCGTCACCAATCAGGATAAGTTCCTGATGGAGGAGATCGACGTGATTGTGGCGACCATTGCCTTCGGTATGGGGATTGACAAGCCGGATGTACGCTACGTGATCCATCACGATATGCCCAAGAGCCTCGAGGGGTATTACCAGGAAACCGGCCGCTCGGGGCGCGATGACGGTGAAGGGAATTGCATCGCCTTCTACAGTTATGACGATATCCAGAAACTGGAGAAATTCAATAAGAACAAATCGGTAGCCGAACAGGAAATTGCCAGCCAGTTGCTGCTCGAAACCGTTGCCTATGCCGAGTCGTCGGTATGCCGGCGCAAGCAGTTGCTCCATTATTTCGGCGAGATTTATCCCGAAGATAACTGCGGAAGCTGCGACAACTGTCTCCACCCGAAAACCAAATTCGAGGGTAAAGATGCGGTAGAACTGGTACTCGAAACCGTGCTCGCCCTCAAACAGCTGTTCAAGGCCAAGCATGTGATCGGCGTAATCACCGGGAAGCCTTCGGCCAATAACAAATCATTCAAGCACAACCAGCTGGAGGTGTTTGGTAAAGGTTCGGAATACGACGAAAAGTACTGGAATGCGGTGATCAGGCAGATGCTGATTGAGCGCCTGCTGGCAAAGGATATTGAGAACTACGGATTGCTCAAGGTTACGCCCGAAGGGCATAAATTCCTCAAGAAGCCATATTCAATCATGCTCACCCGCGATCATGACTATGAAAATGCCGATGAGGAGGATTTCTTTGCCGGAGGTGCAAAAACCAGCACGGCAGACAAGAACCTGTTTACCATGCTTAAAGATCTGCGGAAGGAGATATCACGCAAGGAAAATCTCCCCCCGTTTGTGATCTTCCAGGATCCTTCCCTTGAGGATATGGCCATTCAGTATCCCATCAACTTCGAGGAACTGAAGAATATTACCGGCGTTGGCGCCGGAAAGGCCCAGAAATACGGTAAGCCGTTCCTCGACCTGATCAAGACCTATGTAGAGGAAAACGAGATCATCCGTCCGATGGATATGGTGGTGAAATCGGTGGTGAACAAGTCAGGGCTGAAGGTTTATATCATTCAGAATATCGACCGGAAAATCTCGCTGGAAGATATCGCCTTTGCCAAAAATATGTCAATCAGTGAATTGCTTACCGAAGTTGAAAGGATTGTATCGGCCGGTACCAAGCTCGACCTGAACTATTACGTGAACGAGTACGTCGATCCCTATCACCAGGAGGAAATCTACGATTACTTCCGGGAGGCTGAAAGTGATTCCATCGACAAGGCGCTGGAAGAACTGGGAGAGGACGAGTTCAACGAGGAAGAGATCAGGCTGATGCGGATCAAATTTATGTCCGACCTCGGAAATTAGGCCTCCGGGTTATCAGATTCATGCAGGGCAGCCGAAATATTAAACGGCTGCCTTATTTTTTCGCTAAATTTGCAGCTAAAATTTCAAATTCAACTTTTTATGCAGGAGGAAACAATGGATCAAATGCCTGAAATCAGGGAAACGGCACCTAAAAGTAAACTGAATATCGTGCTTACGGTTGTTAATCTGGTTATGCTTGCCGGGCTGATTGTATTGTACTTTATTGTTCTCGGCCCCGGTAAGGGCGAACCGGCAAATCAGGCGCTGATTCAGAAATCGGCTCAGGGAGGTGTTACGGTTGCCTATGTGAACAGCGACAGCATTATGGCCCACTATGATTTGGTTAAATCGATGCGGAATACGCTTGAGACAAAGACCGTTGCCCTTGAAAATGAATTGAAAAGGAAGCAGAGCTCGTTCGAAAAGGATGCGGCCTATTTCCAGGAGCAGGTCAGCAAACAAACAATTTCCGAAGCCTCGGCCCAGGAGATTTATGCCCAGTTGATGGCGGAACAGCAAAAGCTGTATGAACTGCGTGAACAATATTCAGCCGAGCTCTCGCGCCAGGAATTTGAACTGAACCTCGTGCTGATCGATAGCCTGAACAACTTCCTCGAGAGGTACAACCGCAAAATGAATTTTGATTACATCTTCTCCCATTCCCGCGGTGGCAATATCCTCTCGGCCAACGATTCGCTGGATATCACGGTTGAAGTGCTCAGGCAGCTGAATTCCGAGTACAAAGAGAAAGCCTCAAAATAGTGAATAAGGCATTGATCACCGGTGCCGGTTTCTTCCTGCTTGTCTCTCTTTTTGCATTGAACGCATGCCGCGAAAATGCAAAAATTGAGGGGGATGAGGCGCTGATTCCCAGGCAGGAAATGGTTATGCTGATGTCGGATATGGAAGTTGCCGAAGCGGTGCTTCGCTACAAGCAGGGGAAGATATCGCGCGACAGCCTGAATAAGCTTTCGGCAATGACATTTGATTCGCTTTATGCATGGCATCAGGTTACGCCTGCCCGGTTTAAGGCAAATCTTGCTTATTACCAGAAAGATCTGGCCGGTTTCGAAAAGATGCTTGATGAGGTTATCCTGGTATTAACGCGCGCGAAGGACAGCATCAATAATCTGCCCCTGCCCGGCGGGGATACGGTGCGGCAAAGTAAAATTCAGGTCAGGTAATCCGCTTGCCCTGTTGTTCCCCCTGATTTACGGCAAATTCCAGGTTTGCGGCTGTTTATGCCGGCTTCCGGCTTTTATTGTCTGGAGGCTGTGGCGGTATAGTAATTCTGATCGCCTCCGGCAGCAATGGTGTAGTCCCAGTCCATCAGATCCTGTCCCGACGAGCTTCCGGAGCCGCTGACAAGAAATCCGGGCGCCAGTTCCTGGGCCGGCACCGTAATGCGGTTGCTGGTTACAATCCCATAGGCGGAATAATTGCCTCCCGCGTTGGCGAAATTTCTGAGCAACACCTGTGATGAATTTCCCGGGTCGTAGGTAATGGTGACCGTGTAGCTGATGCCGAGGTCGCTCTTAAACCCTTCGGTTTCCGTAAATCTCCACGAACCGGTAAATTTATCCCTGACATCACCGCCATCCGGATCTGTGTCTTCGTCAATCACGCAGGATGTAAAAGCCAAAGCCACAAGAAAGAATAATGCCCAGATGCTGATTTTTCCTGATTTCATAAGTAGGTTGGTTTGCTGTTTGACCTGGTATAAATGCTGAATGCAATTCAAATAGTATGCCGTATCCTGTCTTTATGCTGCAAATTTATAAAGATAGTTTTTTCTATCCTTCTTTTAGTAATTCAGATTCTGGTTTATTATCCGGAAGAGCGCGCAATTTTTCCCGGACTTATCTTTCAAGGGGGAATCCCCTTATTTGTTTGTATTTACCGGTATTGAATTATGTTCATTGCTAAATATTTTTTTGTTTGAATGTTTTATTTGCTAATTTTCGTCGCCAAAATTTATTAACCATGCATACGCTGATCGATCTTTTTGAATCTGCTGTTTCGCGGTTTCCTGAGAATACCTATCTCTATGAGAAGCAGGGCGCCGTCTGGACCAAAGCTACCTACAGCCAGGTGCGCGACAAAATCTACACTTTCGCTGCCGGATTGCTGAGTCTGGGTGCGGTACCGGGCGATCGTATTGCCATCCTTGCCGAAGGAAGGAATTCATGGATCATCGGGGAACTTGGTTTGTTATATGTAGGTTGTTGCAGTGTACCGTTATCGATCAAGCTGTCGCCTTCCGAAGCTGAATTCAGGCTTAATCACAGCGGGGCGCGCAAAATCATTGTGTCTGCGGGGCAATTGGACAAAATTACCGCGATCCGCGGAAACCTTCCCGACCTGGACCAGGTAATATTAATGGATCCCGGGTCCTCCGGCAATCCTAAGGATGTCTTTTTTGATGATGTTTGCCGGCTGGGGGAGGGATATCTTAAGACCCACGCCGATGAATTTGCTGAAGCCATGCGGACGGTTACCCCCGAAAGCCTGGCCAACATCACCTATACCTCAGGTACTACCTCCGATCCAAAGGGTATTATGCTCACCCATTCAAATTATGTGAACAATGTGATGCAGTCCCTGTCCCTGATGGATATTCCGGATACCTATAAAACCCTGGCTTTTCTGCCATGGGATCACTGCTTTGCCCACACGGCCTGCCTCTATTGCTTTATTGCCAAAGGAGCGGGGGTTGCTTCGCTGCAGGTTGGCAAGACCGGAAACGAAACGCTCAAGAATATTCCGCTGAATATCAAAGAGATCAAGCCCGACCTTCTGATGAGCGTTCCGGCAATTTCAAAGAATTTCAGAAAAAGTATCGAAGCGGGGATTGCTGCAAAAGGCAAGGTAGCCCTTACACTGTTTAATGCCGGCTTACGGATAGCTTACGCGTATAACGGCATCGGTATAAACCGCGGCAAAGGGTGGAGATTTTTCCTGAAACCTCTTGTAAGTTTGTTTGATAAAATCCTTTTCAGCAAGGTGCGCGAAGGATTCGGGGGTAAGCTGAAGTTTTTTATCGGTGGCGGGGCATTGCTGGATATTGAGTTACAGCGTTTCTTCCTTGCCATTGGTATTCCGGTTTGTCAGGGCTACGGCCTGTCGGAAGCCTCGCCGGTGATTTCTTCCAATTCGTTGCTCAATCTGAAGCTGGGAACCTCGGGGAAAGTTGTAAGGCCGCTGGAACTGAAAATCTGCGATCCCGACGGCAATGAGTTGCCCAAAGGCCAGCCCGGTGAAATTGTGATAAGGGGAGGCAACGTCATGAAAGGCTATTGGAAGAATCCTGAGGCAACCGCTGAAACGGTCAGGGATGGATGGTTGTTTACGGGCGACCTGGGATACATGGATGAAGATGATTACCTGGTGGTTATGGGGAGGTCCAAGAGCCTGCTTATCGGCAGCGATGGTGAGAAATACAGTCCTGAAGGCATTGAGGAGGCGCTGGTCGACAATTCAAAACTGATAGACCAGAGTATGCTTCATAACAATCAGAATGCTTACACTATCGGATTGATTGTGCCCAATATTCAGGAGATCAACAGGCTGGTGGTAAAACATGGACTGGAGCCCGGATCGGATGAGGGGATAGATTATGCCCTGAAATTACTGAAGCACGAGGTAGGCGCTTACTTCAAGCATGGCAGGCTTGCCGGTATGTTTCCCGAAAGATGGCTGCCCGCCTCTTTTGCCGTTTTACCTGAAGCCTTTACGGAAAAGAACCTGATGATCAATTCCACATTCAAGATGGTGAGAGGGAGGATCAACGAAAAATATGCCACACTCATCGATTTTCTCTATACGCCGGAGGGCAAAAATCATCTGAATGAGATAAACAGGTCGAACATGAAAAACTGGTACAGGACAGAATCCTGATGACAATTTTTGATCCTGCGGATTCACTTTTTCTGTTTGGAATCCGGTCTATAATCTGACTGCTTTTTTTACACCGGTGCACCTGCCGCTGCTGACCCGGATAAAGTAAACGCCGGGGCTCAGGGCATTTGTGTTTAACCTGATATGATGAATGCCCGTCTCTTTTAATTGTTGACGCATTTGCTGAACGACCAAGCCCTTGAGATCAAGGATTTCAATAAAGGCTTCGGGAGCGTTGGCCGCCTCAAAACGAACATCGAGGTAATCCGCAAACGGATTCGGCATTGCTTCGATCCGGAGCATGTCGCGGGCGGGAGTGTCACTTTCCGTATAAATACTGTAGTCAAGCAGGAGGGAATCCATAAAAACCAGCGACCTGACAAAGTATGGATCCGGCATCACGTGTCCGGCCTTATGCCAGAAGAATTCATAGGAGAGGTTGAGGTGATCCAGGGTATCCTGTAGTGCAAAGTTCGGGTAATAGGCCATTGTTTCATCATACAACCCGCAACCGTAAAGGATGCTGACGCTGTCAGCCGGACTCAGCCCTGAAAGCATGGTGGGAATATTGAAAGCTTCCCATTTGTCATAGACAGAGTCCAGTAACTGGCAATATTGATTAAACGGGAACTGGATGATCTGCGGATTAATATAGGTTTGATTTGAGTTGGGGTCTGGGGAGTAACCACTGGAAGCCAGAAACAGACTCCGGGTGAAAAATCCATTTGGCCCATACGGTACATCATTTGAAAATCCGTAAAAATCATAATAATAGGGAGGGCCGCTGTTTTCGAACATCAGCATCTGTCTTACGGCCGGCATCCAGAGGTCGTAATTTACCTGTGCGGCATGGGATGAAATGGCCCTGAACATATCCTTGTGCAGGATGCCGAATCTGAAGGCGCCGTAGCCGCCAAGCGACTGACCGAACACCCCCCTCGCTTCCTTCTGCGGTATAACCCTGTAATTTTCTTCAATCCAGGGAATTAAATCCTCGATGGTGAAATCCTCAAAATTGCCGGTAATAACCGAGTTTACATATACCCCTGTGCCGAAAGGCTGGCAGCCGTTGTCGGCACATACAATGATCATGGGTTGTATCTGGCCGGTTAGCAGCAGCTGACTCATCAGCATCTGATGATCATCCAGCGCGTTCTGGTTTCCTCCCCAACCATGCAGGAAATAAACGACCGGGTAATGGGTCTCCTGTTCCTGAAAGTAATCATAAGGCAGATAGATGCTGACTTTACGGGTTTCTTTCAGGGCATTGCTGTAAAATTCAGTGTCAACCTTGATGAACTGTGCTTTTAAAAAAATGGGAAAAAAGAACACAAAAATCAGCACCGCGAGGATTATGGTTTGCTTTTTCATGTGGAAGGAATTTGTCATTTATATCAAAGATACATCATAGTTATCGAAATTATTCTTATCTGTTTAAAAAATCATACCTGAGATTTTAATTTTCGGATTTCAGTATTTCGCGGGTATCAGCATCCGGCAACCCTAACCATGGGGGTGTTGGTTGCTATGGTTGGTCTATGCATGTTCCGGCTGAGTCAAGAAATGTTGACTATGGCAGAAAATGTTGATCGGGATTGAAAATGAAACAGTTGTATTTCAGTTTTAGTAGTCAGACTTAAATACTAAAATATGTTAAAGCATGTGACTGATTACTATTGTAAAATTTTTACTATCCCCCACTTTTTATATTTTTGCACCATGATAGAGCAGTTCAGACAACATATTGCGGATTTCCGTCTGTTTGAGCCCGGTGATCCTGTTCTGCTGGCGATTAGCGGCGGGGTGGATTCCATGGTTATGGCCGAGTTGTTTCACAGGGCCGGATATAATTTTGCCATAGCGCATTGCAATTTCGGTCTGAGGGGAGCGGAGTCGAATCAGGATGAACGTTTTGTGGCCTCCATTGCCGACAGTTATGGGGTAAAACTTTTCGTGAAACATTTCAAGACGAGGGAATATGCAGGGTTCAATAAAATCTCTGTTCAGATGGCCGCCCGCACGCTCCGTTACGAGTGGTTTGATGAACTGCTGGCCACAGAGGGGTTTAAAACCGTTGCCACCGCCCATCACCTTGATGATCAGATTGAAACGTTCTTTATCAATATCCTCCGCGGAACAGGCATCAGCGGTCTGCATGGCATCCTGGCAAACCGGCGCGGTATTGTACATCCGATGATGTTCGCCTACCGGAGGCAGATTGAAGAATTCGCCGGCGATGAAGCCATCGGCTTCCGTGAAGACAGTTCGAACCGCTCTTCCAAATACCTCAGGAATAAAATCAGGCATGACCTGATGCCGCTGCTCGGAGAGATCAATCCTGAATTCAGGAAGACCATTACATTCACCATCGACCGCATGCGCGAAACGGAGCAGTTGCTCGACAATTATCTGGCGGTTGTGCGCGAAAGGGTAATGGTTGAAAATCCCGATAACATTACATTCAGAATCAGTGAGTTGCTGAAACTAAGCCCTGCGGATGTTTATCTGTTTGAACTGCTTCAGCCTTACGGCTTCAACCGGAGCGTTACCGATGAAATTGTCAGGGGTTTGCAGGATATACCGGGAAAGCAGTATTTCTCACAAACGCACAGGTTGTTGAAAGACAGGGAACTGCTGATCCTCACTGAATCGGGGCCTGCAGGCAGCCAGCCGGCCGGGGAAGTGCTGATCGAAGAAGGGACCACAGAAATCAAAAAGCCTGTCCAGCTCAGATTTTCAGTATTAAGGAATGATGAAAATCTCAACATCAGCAAGAGCGGCGCTGTAGCCATGCTGGATGCCGGAAAGATTAATTGGCCGCTGAGGCTGAGAAAATGGAAGGAAGGCGATACGTTTGTTCCTTACGGCATGACGAACAATAAAAAGCTCAGCGATTACTTTATAGATAATAAGTTCTCCATCGTTGAGAAGGAAAATGCCTGGCTGCTGATATCCGGCAATGAGATTGCCTGGCTGATCGGGCACCGTATCGGCAACAGGTTCAGGATTGACCCGGGTACAGAACATGTGCTGCGCATTGAGCTACTTGATTAATTTTCAGCTTTAAACCAATTAACTTCCGATGAAAAAATTCCAGAATTTACTCCTGCTTTTGCTGATTGTCCTTGGCAGTTCGGTTACTGCATTTCCGCAGGTGCTGAAACCGGTTAAGTGGAGTTTCACTACAAAACAAATCAGCAACAGCGAAGCACAGCTGATATTCACCGCTACCATTGAGCCTTCGTGGCACCTCTATTCACAGGACATTCCGCCCGACGGGCCGGTACCTACATCTTTCACCTTTGAGCCCGGGCCCGGATATAAGGTTATCGGAAAAGTGAAAGAGCCGAAAGCCAAGGAGGAGTTCGACAAGAATTTTGATATGGTGGTGAAGTATTTTGCCGACAAAGCGGTCTTTACGCAGAAAATCGAGGTGCTGACCGATAAGGATATTGTGATCAAAGGCTTTTTGGAGTTTATGTGCTGCGACGACAGCCGCTGTTTGCCGCCGGATGAGGTTGATTTTGAATTCAGGGTTAAAGGGAATCCGGATGCAGGAAAGAAAACGGAAGCGCCTGCAGTAATTGCCGTTGATACTGCTGCCTTAGTGCCTGCTGATACGGTTGTTGCCTCTGCCGTTGCCGATACTGCTGCGCAGGATACCGGTGAAATTAATCCGGATGAGGCAGGAGGCCTTGAGGAACATTCATCCTTATGGGCACTTTTCTTCTTTTCTTTTATTGCCGGTCTTGCCGCCATCCTCACGCCCTGCGTTTTCCCCATGATACCCATGACGGTGACTTTCTTCCTGAAAGAAAAGGATAAGGTCAAGGCGAAATTTCAGGCACTGACTTACGGATTTTCCATTATTTTGATCTACACCGTCATAGGAACGGTGGTCGCCATTACGCTGGGGGCCAACTTTGCCAACTTCCTCAGTACCCACTGGCTGCCCAATATCCTGTTCTTCCTGATCTTTATGTTTTTTGCAGCTTCATTCCTTGGGATGTTTGAGATTACCCTTCCCAGCTGGCTGATCAATAAATCGGATTCACAGGCCGACCGGGGCGGGATCATCGGTTCTTTCTTTATGGCATTCACCCTGGTGCTGGTTTCATTCTCCTGCACCGGTCCCATTGTGGGGGCTATCCTGGTAGCATCTGCCAGCGGACAGGTGCTTGAGCCCATCATCGGCATGCTGGGATTCTCCCTGGCCTTTGCGTTGCCATTTACCCTGTTCGCCTTCTTCCCGCGCTGGCTCAACAACATGCCCAAATCCGGCGGATGGCTGAACTCGGTGAAGGTAATCCTGGGATTTATCGAACTCGCCCTTGGCCTTAAGTTCCTGAGCATTGCCGACCAAACCTACCACTGGGGCATCCTCGACCGCGAAGTTTATCTTGCCTTCTGGATTGTGATCTTTACCCTGATGGGCTTCTATTTGCTGGGCAAACTTAAATTCTCTCACGATAATGACCTGAAATTTATCAGCGTGCCGCGCCTTTCACTGGCCATCATCACTTTTACCTTTGTGCTTTACATGATTCCGGGAATGTTTGGTGCGCCGCTTCAGGCTTTGTCTGGCTATCTTCCGCCGCAGTCCACCCACGATTTTGACCTGAACAAGATTGTCAGGGACAATGTACAGGTGTTCGGAGGTGGAGGAGGAATGGCATCGGAAAAGCCAACGGGGCTTTGCGATAAGCCTAAACACGGCGAGCTGCTGCACCTGCCGCACGGCCTCGAGGGCTATTTCGATTACGAACAGGGTCTCACCTGTGCCGCACAGCAGAATAAACCCGTGTTCATCGACTTTACCGGTCACGGCTGTGTAAACTGCCGCGAAATGGAAGCCAGGGTATGGTCTGATCCCAGGGTGCTGAAAAAGCTGCGCGAAGAATTTGTCATTGTGGCACTTTACGTGGATGACAAAACCCAGCTTCCTGAATCGGAATGGATTACATCGACCTACGACGGAAAGGTAAAGAAAACCATCGGCAAGAAATACGCCGATTTCCAGATCAGCCGGTTCAATGTAAATGCCCAGCCTTACTATGTGCTGCTCGACACCAAAGGAAACACCCTGGTTCCTCCGAAAGCTTACGATCTCGATGTGGAAAACTTCCTGACGTTTCTTGATGCCGGCCTGACGGAATTTAAGGCCCGGCAGTAGCTGCGGACAGGCACGGGCAGGGCACGCGCGCCAACAGGTATAATGACCTGACAAGTCTTCAAACGACTTGTCAGGTCATCTTTTTTAGTGTTTGATAAGATGCAGACAGAGTTCCCGCTACAGTGGGCGGGTGGGACAGGCACGGGCGGGGACGCCAGCGCCAGCGAATTGAATAGTCCGGCTTGTCAGGTCTTCTGAATTTGCTGGTCCTCGTCAACAGAGCGGCCGCATTAAAGGGGCTTAATTGTTTTTATGCTTATCCGGGTTATGGCAGCAGGTTTCGGGGGTGCAGGTTTCGGGTTTTTCAACGACCAGTACCACACTGAAAATACCCTTGTCGCTGTCGAGATCGTTGTACGCATCAATTTCCTCCGGGCTCAGGTATTTCGCGAGCATCTCGCCGGGCAGCCGCACTTTGTTCACTTCCACAATACCGCCTTCTGTGAATCCGGTTTTCCGGAAGTAATTCATAAAAATATCCACTTTTTCCGTCCCTGAAATGCATCCGGCATAAGCGGATGCTTCTTGTCTCAGCCCCCCGGGGATCTCTTCAAGGATCACAAAGTCTGAAACGCAAACAACCCCATTGTGCTTTACAATGCGGTACATTTCATCAGCGACACGTTGCCTGTTCTGCTGAAGATTGAACACGCAGGTGGCATAAATAATATCGGCTGTTTCATCGGCAACCGGGGCATCCTCAATGTTTCCATACCTGAATTCCACATTGTTGACACCCGATTGATCGAGCAGGCGCTGGGCTGCCCTGATGTTTTCGGGCGAGTGGTCAATGCCGGTTACTTTGCCGCTGATGCCTGTGAGGCGGGCCATGATGATTGCATCATTGCCGGTGCCCGACCCGAACTCCACGATGCGGTCACCCTGCTGAATTACCTGAAATCTGGCCGGAACATCGGTATCTGTATCAGGTAGCTCTGCCGGTCCCGAATGACATCCGCAACCGCCGGACCCGCAGCCGCAGGCTGCACTTGTGATCTTTTCAGTTTCCGGGGATATGTTGATTGCTGTTTCCATAATAAATATTCTGTAAATTTTATGTTCGGATTTTATGAACAACAAGCGTGTTGCCGGTTGGTTTGATTGATGCAATACATTTATTTGTTTGTAATAGGATGATTTTTTAACCTGCCTGATTTTTAGTAAAATATGTAACTATAAGATAAACAGTATTATATATACGAATCTTCTCAACAACTTGTCGGTTATTTATGTAAATATATGCATATAATTTCCTGAATAATTGTATTTTCACAGCCTCAAAACAGGAACCCGGATGAAACAACCTGCAGTTTTACTTCTTTTTCTGATTCTGGCCATTTCTGAGGCTTATGCTCAGCCCTTTGTAAGTATCAGCTCCGGCCTGCCCGGTATTGGGCGCGGCGCGGTCGCCTTTGCCGATTTCGACAACGACAGCGATCTGGACCTGATACTCAGCGGTCAGGACAACAGCTACAGCCCGTTTGCGGCAGTTTACCGCAACGATGCCGGACAATTCGTGGCGGTGGAGAGCGGTATTGCGCCCCTTGAGAACTGCGCTATGGCTGTTGCCGACTTTGATCTTGACGGGTTACAGGATGTGGTGATAACCGGTGCTGATTTTGACGGAAGCAAAACCCTGCTTTACCGGAATACGGGGAATCTGCAATTTGTATTGGTTCCGGCCGGTTTCTACAACGCCGGAGCCGGTGGTGACCTGGCATGGGCCGATTACAATAACGACGGGTATCCTGATCTGGTCATTTCGGGCAACTGGCAGACCCACCTGTATGCCAACAACGGGAATGGCACCTTCAGCCCTGTCGAGGCCGGCCTGATGGGCATGAACACCCCGGCTTTGGCCTGGGGTGACTCCGACAACGATGGAGATCCTGACTTGCTGATGTCGGGGGATGCCGGATCGGTTGGTGAAGTTTATATTTACCTCAACCAGGATGGGGGATTTTCCCGTCTTGAAGCAGAGATTGAAGGCGCCGTTGGCGGGGATGCCCGCTGGGGCGACGCCGACAACGACGGTAACCTCGATATCCTGATTACAGGCAAGGATGCCACGCTGACACCGGTTTCGTATGTTTACCGTAATAACGGCGACCACACCTTCAGTTTCGCCAATGCCGGCCTGGTTGGTACGGCACTTGGTCCTGCCGACTGGATCGATTATGATAATGACGGGGATCTGGATATAATGATAGCCGGACAAAACGCCGGATGCGGCAATGCCGCCACACGCCTTTACGAAAACAACGGTGCCGGAAGCTTTTATGAATTCCCGGCCGGGCTCGCTTACGCCGAAAGGGCCGCTTCCGCCTGGGGCGATTTTGATAACGACGGGGATTACGACCTGGTATTGACGGGGATTTCGACCGGTCATACCACCCGGTTTTACCGCAACGACCTGATCGCCGGAAGTTTTCAGCCCAATACTCCGCCCTCGGTTCCCGGTAATCTTTACACTTATGTGTCGGGCGATTATGCGGTTATCAGCTGGGCCCGTTCCACCGACACGCAAAGCCCGCAAAACAGCATAACGTATAATGTGATGATGGGTACTTCAGCGGGAAATATTGATGTAATCTCTCCCCTGTCCGACCCTGTCAGCGGCCACCGCCACATGACGGCCTCCGGTAATGCCGGACAAAACGATTTTATGGTATTTCGCAATCTCCTGCCCGGAACTTATTTCTTCAGGGTTCAGGCCATTGACCAGGCTTACGAAGGTTCGGAATTTTCGGATGAAGGTAGTTTTGCCGTTCTGAGCACACATACCTCCGGACAACCCCTGCAAGCGCCTGAATTGGTGCTGCAGCATGATAAAATTATGGTAAACCGGTTGCCGGAGAGCGGGGGAGAGGCGTACCTGATCGGTTCAGATGGAAGAATCATTGAGACCCGCCATTTTGCCGGAGATCAAATTGAAATGTCTGTTAACGGCCTGAAGCCCGGATTTTATGTGATCCGATTAATCACCGGAGGGAAACATTGGTCCCGGAAATTTGTGAAATAGCAAAATCCGGTTGTTTTGTTTCGAAAAAGCATTTTTTCAGCTGAATTAACTCCGGTCTGAAATCTTTTCCGGCTGATTTCTGATCATAGTTCACACGGTTTATCTCAAAGACTTTCTCTGCCCTCATTAGAGGTTATCTGACGGAGGCATACCGGCCTCAGGAGGATGCTTGCGCGCATTGGTGTGCGGTTGTATAGGGTTGTTTTCTGCAAAATCCGCTAAGCACTTCTGGTTGAACTATTATTACCGGGTTTTTGTTATGTAAACAAAAAAGGAATGAAGACCGCGTTTTTCATATCTGTTATTTTCTTTTTTATTTCGGGAAGCAGAGGCCAGACTATAAAAATTTCGGAGCCGGTTAAATTTCTGGCGCTTGGCGATTCTTATACCATCGGGCAGAGTGTACCGGAAAATGAGCGGTGGCCGGTGCAGCTGATGAATGCTTTGTCCGCAAACGGATTTCAAACAGGTGAACTGCGCATTATAGCCCAGACGGGATGGAGAACCGACAACCTGAGAAATGCCATCAACCAGCAGCTTCCGCTGAACGGGTTTAACCTGGTATCGCTACTGATCGGGGTGAATAACCAATATCAGGGAGGCACTCCCCAGGCATATGCCCCTGAGTTTGAAGACCTGCTGAGCCAGGCCATTGCCCTTGCCGGATACAACCCCGCACGGGTTTTTGTGCTTTCCATTCCCGATTACGCTTATACCCCTTTTGGCAACGGAAATCCGGGCATCAGTCAGCAGATAGACGCATTCAATGAGGTAAACCGGAATATCAGCAGCTTATTTGAAGTAACATACATTGACATTACGCCCATCAGCCGGAATGGCCTGTCGAATCCTGCTTTGATTGCAGGTGACGGACTTCACCCCAGCGGCCTGATGTACGGCCTGTGGGTAGATGAAATCATGAAAAAAGTAACGCGGGAATTAAGTATCCCTGAAGAGCCTTTTGCGGTTTCCGGTCCGGAATGGCTGTTGGAGAATAAGTCATTATCAATAAGCAATTTAACGGGAGATACTGAAATTCATATTTATCAGACCGATGGAAGGCTGGTTTTAAGTGAACTGCTGACGGGCCGGGGCCCGGCCGCTGTCAGTCTTTTGAACCTCCCGGCCGGTATCTATTTTTTCAGACTTTCAGGTTCACAGGATTCCCGTATTGCGGGAAAGTTTCTGCTGCCTTAGCCTGACCCGGGTGATCGCAGTAGCGGATCTGCCTCAGAACCATTTTATCCGGAATGCCAATTGTTTTCTGATAATTGCGATAGCGTTACACAATTTAGCAGAGTTCCCTGAAACAAAAAGCCTCCCCCGGAGATCAGGGAAGGCTTTTGTCATATTGCAGTTTCTGTTTACTCGCAGTAATATTTATAGAAATAGGGGATGGTCTCGATTCCCTTGTAGAAATTGAACAGCGGATAATTTTCGTTCGGTGAATGGATGGCATCCGATTCAAGCCCGAAGCCCATCAGGATGGATTTGATCCCCAGCACACGTTCAAACGTAGAGATGATGGGGATGCTCCCGCCGCTGCGGACAGGCACCGGCTTTTTGCCGAAGGTGGTTTCATAGGCTTTGCTGGCAGCCTGATAGGCTTTTGTATCGGTGGGCGATACATAACCCTGTCCGCCGTGCAGGTTGGTAACTTTTACTTTTACGTAAGGAGGGGCGATTTTTAAAAAGTGTTCTTCGAAAAGTTTCGAGATTTCTTCATGATCCTGGTGCGGAACCAGACGCATGGATATTTTGGCCGTGGCTTTCGACGGCAGTACGGTCTTGGCGCCTTCTCCGGTGTATCCGCCCCAGATGCCGCAAACATCAAGGGTTGGCCGGATGCCTGTGCGCTCCATGGTGGAGTAGCCCTTTTCGCCGCAAACTTCAGCGATGTCGATGGCTTTCTTGTATTCTTCAAGGTTGAACGGAGCTTTGGCCATTTCAGCGCGCTCTTCAGCCGTAAGTTCAAGCACTTTGTCGTAGAATCCCGGGATGGTGATGTGGTGGTTTTCGTCCGTCAGCGAAGCGATCATCTTTGAGAGAATGTTGATCGGGTTGGCTACAGCGCCCCCGAACAATCCGGAATGCAGGTCGCGGTTTGGCCCGGTTACCTCAACTTCGAGGTAGGCCAGTCCACGCAGACCAACGGTGATGGAAGGAATATCCTGCGCGATCATGCCGGTATCAGATACCAGGATGATGTCGGCTTTAAGCATCTCCTTGTGATCGCTGCAGAATTTCTCAAGGTTCGGGGAGCCGATCTCCTCTTCGCCTTCGATCATGAATTTTACATTGCAGGGCAAGGTTCCGGTGCTGACCATGCTTTCGAATGCTTTGGCATGCATAAATGCCTGGCCTTTGTCATCATCGGCCCCGCGGGCATAAATCTTACCGTCGCGGATTTCCGGCTCGAAA
The DNA here is from genome assembly GCF_001192835.1 of Lentimicrobium saccharophilum. Taxonomy (NCBI): domain Bacteria; kingdom Pseudomonadati; phylum Bacteroidota; class Bacteroidia; order Bacteroidales; family Lentimicrobiaceae; genus Lentimicrobium; species Lentimicrobium saccharophilum. The sequence continues at coordinate 2,234,961 of NZ_DF968182.1, read as the reverse complement.
GGCGGGCTTTTCCAAAGGTCAAGCGGGTCAACCGGCATTACATCGTAATGTCCGTAAACCAGCACAGTGGGTTTTGATGGATCGATGATCTTTTCACCATAAACCACCGGGTTGCCGGCGGTAGGAATGATCTCGGCCTTGTCGGCGCCGGACTTCAGAATGGTGTTTTTCCAGTATTCAGCAGCCTTCAGCATATCGGGCTTGTGGTCGGAAATTGAACTTATTGAAGGAATGCGGATCAGTCCGAACAATTCATCCAGAAAACGTTGTTTGTTGGATTCAAGGTAAGTGTTTAATTTTTCCATTATTTATAATGATGATTGGTTAATTTTCAATGGGATAAAGATAGGAAATACAGCCTTAACCGGCGGATTCAATTTGTTAATGATTTATAAATAATTTATCAGAATGATTTTATTTGACTGTAAATCAGCAATATGAAAATTTTGTTCCGGGTAAAGACTGAAACCCGGACAGGATTTGTATTTTACTTTATAATAATTTTTATATTTGTCACCTGCCGGGGATAAAACAGCCTTTTATTTCTTCAAGTGATACAGCCTGAGAAGGTTGTGGTTTGCCCGCTTTCTGTTTCTTAAAATCCAGCCAGGTGAGATGAAAAGAAATTATTATTTTTATTTGATGCCATTGACTTGTCGTGGTTTTTCCTGCCGGGTGTTCAGGTTGCCTGTTTTTTTTCTCTTTGCTTTTCTTTTGTTCAATAATTCCGAAGCGCAGATATTACCGGAATACACTGTTGTTGAAGGCGTTGATCCCGTAACCCTGGTGCAGCAGTATCTTATTGGTGAAGGTGTTGAAACATCCAACATTACCTACACCGGGAATGATTTATCCAGGGGGCGGTTTTTCGGTGAATCAAACATCGGGGTGGATGCAGGAGTATTGCTGACATCCGGCCGTGCACAGAACTCCAAAGGTCCCAATAACTCTGGTTCAAAATCCTTTGATTCCGGATCGCCCGGCGATGTTGCGCTGAATCAGCTTTCCGGCAGCAATACATTGGATGCCTGTGTGCTGGAATTCGATTTTGTTCCGCAGTCAAGCCTGGTCGAATTCAAATATGTTTTTGCCTCCGAAGAGTACCCGGAATATGCGAATTCAAGTTACAACGATGTTTTTGGTTTTTTCATCAGCGGACCCGGTATCGCCGGCCCGTACCCGGCTCCTCCCGGATTTCCCGACGGGGCCAAGAATATTGCCATTCTTCCTGAACTTACCAGCCCTCCGGTATATGTGTCCATCAACAACATCAACAACGGAACATCCAACAACGGGCCCTGCGAATACTGCCAGTATTATGTAAACAACGGCATCGGCAATAATCCGGCGGTTGACAAGTATATTCAGTATGACGGATTTACCACCGTGCTGGTGGCAAGGGCAAATGTAATTCCCTGCCAGACCTATCATATCAAATTGTCGGTGGCTGACATCAGTGACCGCAGTTATGATTCCGGGGTATTTCTCGAAGCCAACAGTTTCAGCAGTGTAGGGGTGCAATCCTCGCTTACCTTTACGCATGCCGTGGTAGATACGGCCGTGGAGAATTGCAATACAGCGTCCCTGCGTTTCAGGATTGACAATGTAAGGTCGGAGCCGTTCATCATTCACTATGATTTGGGAGGTACGGCCCTGAATGGGGTTGATTATGAGCAGATCCCTGACAGTGTAATTATCCCGACCGGACAGCAGGAAGTGTTTGTGGATATTATACCCATTGTTGACGATCTGCCGGAACCCACCAAAGTGGTTGAAATTATTTACAACACTTCATTTTGTGAATACATTCCCGATACGGCACTGATCTGGATCAAGGATTATCCGCAGTTTGAGCTGCTGCCCAGCAACCCGCAATCCATAGAATGCGGGCAGTCGGTCTTTATAAGGGCCGGAGCCAACGGTGGCATAGAGCCCTGGGATTACTTGTGGAACAGCGGAAATCCTGCCGATACGACAGATATTATAGAGGTATTCCCACTTGTTAGTACGGATTATATAGTAGAGGTAACCGATGTATGCGGAAATTCCGTTGAAGCGGTAATTCCCGTGGAAGTGCGGGGACCGGTCGCCGTCATCAGTCAGGGCGATGAAATTAATATCTGCCTTTATGATGACATTGATCTGACGGTTGAAGGTGGTACCAGCTGGTTGTGGAGTACGGGCGAAACCACTCCGACCATTAATGTTGCGCCCACCGTAAATACGGTTTATTCTGTGACTGCTTCAGATGATTGCGGAAATACCGATTATACGGAGATTCTGGTAACAGTGGGTCAGCCCTTTGCCGAGGCCGGTGAATATGAAGGCATCTGTGTCGGACAGTCGGTGGAACTCACTGCCAACGATACCCCCAACGGCACATGGGTTTGGACTGATATGGAGAGCGGACAGACTTACAACGGGAGGATTATCACAGTTTCTCCTGCCACATCACGACAGTATTGTGTGGATGTTACCGATAACTGCGGTAATACAGTGAGCGATTGTACCTTTATTGATGTATTTCAGCTTACCGCCGATGCCGGTACCGATCCGGTGATCTGCGCCGGGGATTTCGCCGAACTTTCAGGATCTTCATCAACCGGCAGCGGAATCTTCCGCTGGACCGACGGCACCAATACCTATACCGGTCAGGTAGTTCAGGTTTCTCCTTTAACCACGACCACCTATACACTGACAGTGGATGATGGCTGTGAAGCAACCGACGAGGTAACGGTAAATGTAAATCCCCTGCCTCTGGTAACAGCCCTCGCTTCGGTACCGGCTATCTGCCCTGATGAATTGGTGAACCTTACAGCCGCAGGTGCGGTCAGCTATGAATGGACAGCATCGCCCGGAGACCTCAGCCTGAGCGATCCTTTGTCTGCCAACCCCTTCGCGCTCCCGCTGGAGACCACAACATATACCGTAACGGGTACCGATGCCAATGGATGCACCAACACGGCAGAGGTTATCGTTCAGGTGAAGGAAAGAATGTTTGCTGATTTTATCATATCGCAACCAGCTGTTTGTGAGGGTGATGAGGTGGTGATTACTTATACGGGAAACGCCCTGGATTATGCTGCCTATGACTGGAATTTTGATGGAGGTTCTGTATCCGGCATGGGCCAGGGTCCGCTTGGTATAAGCTGGACGGGCCCGGGAACAAAAACAGTCTCATTAACGGTGACCCAGGAGGCGTGTGTGAGTGAAATGGTGTCGCAGACCATTGAAGTGAATGCCATGCCGGTTGCTGCATTCTCATACGGAATCACCTCGGGATGCCAGCCGCTGGAAGCGGAGTTTACTTCGACTTCAACGGGAACAACAGGTGGAACCACTTTTACATGGGACTTCGGAAGTGCCGGCACTGATGCCGGAGTTTCAGTGAGCCGTTCTTTTGAGCAGAGCGGGATTTATGATGTAACCCTTACCGTGACCAATCCCGGCGGTTGTATTGACCAGGCCGTTTCTTCCGGCCTTGTTGAAGTATGGCCTTTGCCGGAAGCAGGATTCGAAAATTCGCCGCCCTTCGCAAGTATGAAGAATCCGATCATCAGTTTCAGCAGCACTTCATCCGGCAGTGACCTGAATTATCTCTGGGACCTCGGCGACGGAACATTTGTTACGGATTCTGTGTTTACCCATATTTATTCCGATTCGGGCTATTACCAGACGGTGCTGACCGTGGAAAACCTTTACGGATGTACCGATGTGTTTGAGAAAACGATCTACATCAGTCCAAGGTATGCCCTGAAGATTCCTACAGCATTTACTCCTAACGGCGACGGACGCAACGATGAGTTCCGGGTCACGGGAAACGGTGTTAAAGAATTCAGGATCAATATTTACAATCGCTGGGGAGCATTGGTTTTCACTTCAGATAACATCAGTGACAGCTGGGATGGCACTGCTGAAGGAAACGAAGCCGCCAAAGGGCTTTATGTTTACCGTATTTTCTTCAAGGATGAAAATGATGAGGTAAGTGAATATACCGGCAGTATTGTGATCGTCCGCTAAGGTTCAGGCTTGCCTTATTCCTTCCTTTTAATCTGGTTACAATAGCCGGTTTTTTCTACCTTTGGCGCGAATTAACCAGCACTTGTTATGACTAAAATCAGGTTGGCCATCAACGGATTTGGCCGCATCGGACGCATCACTTTCCGCGCTTTACTCAGTAAAAAGAATATTCAGGTTGTTGCCATCAATGACCTGACCGATCCTTCTACCCTTGCCCATCTGCTCAGGTATGATTCGGTGCATGGCAATTTCCCGGGCACGGTGGTTGCCGGTCCGGATTACCTTTTGATCAACCGCCGGAAGGTACTGGTTTTTTCGGAACCGGAACCAGGAGGAGTAAACTGGGGCAAGCTGGGAATAGATGTGGTGATTGAATCAACCGGGAAGTTCACCGACAGGGCTGCTGCCATCAAGCATGTGGAAGCCGGGTCACGCAAGGTGATCATTTCGGCCCCGGCCAAAGCTGACCATGAAGATGTTAAGTATGTGGTGCTGGGCATCAACGACCATATTATTGAGAAAAGTGATGTGATCATCTCCAACGCGTCGTGCACCACCAATTGCGTGGCGCCCATGATCAAGGTGCTTGACGACCTCTGGGGAGTGGAAAAGGGATTTATCACCACCGTGCATTCCTATACGCGCGACCAGAACCTGATCGATGCACCCCATGCCGATCTCAGGCGGGCCAGGGCAGCGGCTTACAGCATTATCCCTACCACTACAGGTGCTGCCAAAGCCGCCACCAGAATCTTCCCCCATCTGAAGAAGAACCTGGGCGGCGCCGGTATACGCGTTCCGGTGCCTGACGGCTCGCTGACCGACCTTACCTGCACCCTGCGCCATTCTACCAGTATCGAAGAGATCAACGCCGCTTTCAGGGATGCAGCCAACGGTTACCTGAAAGGAATCCTGCAATATACCGAGGATCCCATTGTTTCGGTGGATATTCTCGGAAACCCACACTCGGCCATTTTCGACGCCGGGCTTACCGCCGTGCTGGGCGATAAAAACAAACTGGTGAAAATCGTAGCCTGGTACGACAATGAAAGCGGTTATGCCCACCGCCTTGCCGATCTGGTTGAAAAGTTCGTTTAAAAGGTCAGGCGGTCAGGAGAAGGAAGGATCCGGGCAGCTGCGCAACGCTGTCCTTGCATAAGCTAAATCCCTTTCAGGTAATTGTATATTTCCTGCTGCGACCTGATCCTGGGCGTTTTACCTGCATCCTTATAGGGATTGATATCAGGATGGTTCACGATCCTGGCTTTGGTGTTGTCTTTCAGCTGAATCAGCAGCATGGTTTTAAGTTCCTGCCTGAGTCCTGCATCGTTTACGGGGCAGGCTACTTCGATGCGGTTGTCAAGATTGCGGACCATCCAGTCGGCGGAAGAAATATAGTATTTTTCATCACCGCCGTTGTGGAAGACAAACACCCTGCTGTGCTCCAGAAAGCGGTCGACGATGCTGATGACCTCTATGTTTTCGCTGAGTCCTTTTATTCCCGGAACAAGGGTGCAGGTCCCCCGGCAGATGATCCTGACTTTAACCCCGGCTTTGCCCGCCTGGTAAAGCTTTTTCACCATTTTGTCGTCCACCAGGTTGTTTAATTTGATGATGCACCAGGCTTCCATCCCGTTTTTTGCATTTCTGATTTCACTGTTGATCATGCGGGTAAAGAAATTGCGCATATGAAACGGGGCGACAATCAGGCTTTTAAATTTAGGTGGGTTGTATTTGCTCTCGAACAGGTGAAATACAGCGTTCACATCGGCAGTCACCTGTGGATCGGCGGTCAGCAGGCTGTCGTCGGCATATACCCTGGCTGTTTCTTCATTGAAGTTGCCTGTGCCGACATTGGCATAGTAAACATTCTTTTCGCCCTCTTTCCGCCTGATCAGCAGTAATTTGCTATGTACCTTAAAACCCGGGATACCCTGTATCAGTTTTACGCCTTCTTCCTGCATTTTACCGGCCCAGTATATGTTTGCCTCCTCATCGAAGCGTGCCTGCAACTCCATGAAAACAGTGACTGATTTTCCGTTACGCGCTGCATTGATCAGCGCATTCACTACACTTGAATCCTTTGCCACACGGTAAAGGGTCATCTTGATGGCTTTCACCCCCGGATCGATGGAAGCTTCGCGCAAAAGGTCGATGATATAATGAAAAGACTGATACGGATAATGAAGCAGGATATCCTGATCGCGGATGACGTTCAGGATGCTTTCCTGCCTGGGAAGCCTCCTGTGTTCAAGCGGAGGAACGGGGGCATACAACAGGTCGGAACGGCCAATATCGGGGAATGACATAAAATCTTTAAAATTATGGTATCGTCCGCTTTTCGATAAGGTGTCCGTTTCACTGATTTCCAGTTTGTGCTTCAGGATATCCAGCAGGTCGGCCGGCATGGTTTTGTCATGGATAAACCGCACGGGGGCGCCCAGCCTTCGTTGTTTCAGACTTTCGCTCATTATTTCGAGGAAACTTTTCGACACATCGTTGTCGATGTCCAGTTCCGCATCCCGGGTAAACTTGAACGTATAGGCTTTGAAAGTGTCATAACCGAAGATTGAAAAAATCTCATCCAGACAGTACCGGATCACATCATCGAGCAGGATGATAAATTTGCGCTCATCCGGGGATGGCAATAATACAAAGCGCGGCAGCGGCTTTGAAGGAACCCGTATGATGGCATGCTGGAATTTGCCGGGCCGGGCTGATGAGGAGAGCCTTATGGCCAGGTATATGGATTTATCAACCAGCGAAGATGATTTCAGGTTGTTGAGCATAATGGGGAAAAGCTGCGAACGGACATACTGATTGAAGTATTTTCTCACAAATTCCCCCTGTGGCCTGGTAATTTCCCGTTCGGTAACAATCAGGATCCCCTCTTCGGCAAGTTTCCGCACAATATTCCGGAAAATTCCGGAAAACTCTTTCTGTTGTTCCCGGTCAATCCTGTTGATTTCTTTCAGCACCTTACGCGGGCTGAAACTAAGGCTTTCTCCGCTGCGTTTGTTGTAATCCAGCATGCGGTTCAGGGTGGCCACCCTCACCCGGTAAAATTCATCCAGGTTATTCGAAAATATCCCGAGAAATTTAATGCGTTCTATCAGGGGAGTGGTTTCGTCGGCAGCTTCCTGAAGTACACGCCCGTTGAATTCCAGCCAGCTGGTTTCGCGGTTTACCAGTGAAACGGATTGTTTGGCCATTTGCGTGTAATTTGATTGTTTAGATTCCGGAAGTTGTGCTGCATTACCGCAAAGTTACACAGTTAATCCTGAGATTTTAGCATTTTCGGGTAAGTAATCAACATCAGCCGGTGTCTGGCAAGCGCCAATTCCTCCCATTGGCCGGTTTCAAAGGATATGCTTACTATGCCTGAAGTTGGCAGGTAATCGAGCTTCTGCTGCAGAAAACGGTTGACAAAATTGGTGATTGCCGGATTATGGCCTACCAGCAGGACATGGGATACCTGACGGGGGATATCAAAAAACTGGTCGAAGTACTCTTCCGCCGATGCAGTATATATGTTTTTTTCTATCCTGAGATTTTCATCTGGAACATTAAACGCGTGTGCCATTATTCTGGCTGTTTCCATTGCCCTCACCGCATGACTGGTAAGTATCATCTCAGGATTGAAATCTATTCCCTGCAGAAAATCTATGACCAGACGGGTGCGTTTCAACCCTTTTTCAAGTAAGGGCCTTTCCAGATCACTTTGAACGGCATCTTTCCATGATGATTTGGCATGCCGCATCAGGGTCAGCGTTTTCATAATGAATATTATTTAAAGATTTGAAAATGCTTGATCATATCAAAATTACGTACTTGAACAAAGTCATTTCAACTCCTGAAATCATTTAACAATTTAATAATATGAAAGTCTCGGGCCAGGATGTTTTTTTAAGCATTTTGTTGTGCTGATCCTTACGCAGGTCAGCAAGCGATGCATAATGCGGTTGCGGCAGCGTGGCATGCCCGTATTTCCTGACCAACGGAAATAAACCTGACAGGTTGCCTCGCTTCCCGTTGGCAACCGAAGGTTCATGCATGGGATTATTTCTTAAATTTGTTTGTCTTTATTCAACCGGAAACACGACTTGGTATCAGATCCTGCCAGCATCGGTCAAGAGGGGAAACGGGTATTTTCCCTTTCGGAGATTACCGCGAGCATCGAACGGATGTTCAGTAAATATTATGCCTCCCCTTACTGGATCAGGGCCGAGTTGTCAAAACTGAATCACTATCCCCAGAGTGGTCATTGCTATCCTGATCTGGTAGAACGCCAGGAAGGGAAAATTAAGGCCCAGCTGAGGGGGGTGATCTGGCGCGACGAGTTGTTTGAAATTACCCGGAAATTTGAGGAAGTTACCCGCGAGCCTTTCAGGGAAGGAATCAGCATTATGTTTCTGGCCTATGTAAAATTCACGTCAGAATATGGACTTTCCCTTCAGATCATTGATATTGAGCCACTGTATACGCTGGGTGAGCTGGCCCGCGAAAAGATGGAAACCATTTCAAGACTGAAGAAGGAAGGTATCTTTAACAGTAACCGTCTGCTGGAACTCCCGTTGCTGCCAAAGCGGCTGGCGGTCATCTCTGCGCAAACCAGCAAAGGATACAGCGATCTGATGATCACCCTGGAGAATAATCCCTGGGGGTACCGGTTCAATACCCGTCTGTTTCATGCCTTGCTTCAGGGCGACGGCGCCGTGGATTCGATCCGGAAACAACTGGGAATTATACGCGAAAACCAGGAGCAGTTTGATGCCGTGCTCATCATCAGGGGTGGCGGAGATGAAATAGGGATGGCCTGTTATGACAATTACCTGCTGGCCCGTGATGTCGCCTGCTTCCCGCTCCCGGTCATCACGGGGATCGGGCATTCGACCAATGAAACCGTGGTGGAAATGGTGGCCGGAATCAATAAAATAACCCCTACCGATGTGGCGCACTTTCTTACCGGCTGTTTCCGCTCATTCAGCGACAGGATAAAAACGGCAGAACAAATATTGCAGCCGGCTGTTAAGCTGGTACTGGAAACTAATGCGACCTGTTTTACTGCATTGTCGGATTCTTTGTTCAATATGGTAAAGGAAACTCTTCGCGAAGAAAATGATTTTATTGAACAGCAGGCGCTTGTGATCAGGGAAGCTACCAATGTCGCAGTTTTTAACCACCGTATCGCGCTTAGCAGGTATGAGTCGGGCCTCACAATGCGGCCTGCGCAGATCCTGGGCACTCACAGGGCGACATTGCTTGAACAGCAGAAAATGCTGGGACTTACCATCCGTTATTTTGTCAGTAATCAGTTGAAAGAAATCGGGACGGCAGATACCAGGGTGCAGTTGCTTGATCCGGTCGGTGTGCTGAAAAGGGGATTTACCATCACCCGGCTAAAAGGCAGGGGCATTGCACCGGGAAATATGCCTGAACCCGGAGATTTACTGGAAACGGAATCCGCCACGGGAAAATTTATCAGTGTTGTAAGCGAAACAAAATCAATATGAGCAAGTCAATCACATACGCGCAGGCCATTGCAGAGCTGGAGACCATCGTTTCGGAAATTGAGAACGCTTCCATAGGGGTAGATGAATTATCGGAAAAGGTAAAACGGGCGGCGGAATTGATCCGGTTTTGCCGCAATAAACTGACCTCCACCGAGAAGGAGGTGAATTCAATTCTGAAAAGCATTGAGGATGAAAGTGCTGAGTAGCAGCAGGGGTATTGATTACCGGGCCTTTTATTAAAGAGAGTTTTTTCTAAATATTTTCTGTTGACACAATGAAAGGAATTGGCGGAAGTTCCGGTAAGTTCAGCGCATTTTTTAATCTTGCCATGATTTCAGTGGTGGCTGTAGTGCTATGGTTTATCCTGGATGCAGGAAAGATGCTGGAGACAGCCATCCCCGGCTCTGCCCCGCAAGGAAATGCTGCAAACGGGCACAGCGGAGTATTCAACCTGGCCGATGTGATCAGTTTACACCATCCGCTCTCTATACTGATTCTTCAGATATTGGTTATTATCCTTGCATCCAGAATGCTCGGCTGGATCATGTCTTTGATCAGACAGCCCACGGTAATCGGGGAGATCCTTGCCGGAATTATGCTAGGACCGTCCCTGCTCGGATTGTATTTCCCTGAAGCAACCATTTTTCTGTTTCCCGAAACCTCCATCGGTAACCTCCAGTTTCTGAGTCAGATCGGGTTGATCCTTTTCATGTTTATCATCGGTATGGAACTCGATATCGGTGTGCTGAAACAGCGGGCCGGAGCGGCGGTATTTATCAGCAATGCCAGTATCGTGGTGCCTTTTGTGCTGGGTGTGGGTTTGTCATATTTCCTTTTTGAGAAGTTCTCACTGCCGGGTGGCCGCTATGTGCCATTTGCCCTGTTTATGGGTATAGCGATGAGTATTACCGCTTTCCCGGTGCTTGCCCGCATTGTTCAGGAAAGGGGAATGACGCGGACTCCCCTCGGGATCACCGCCATTACCTGTGCTGCGGTCAATGATATTACGGCCTGGGGAATACTGGCCCTTGTGGTAGCTATCGCCAATGCAAGCGCCATCAGCGGAGCCCTGTTGACAATTTTTCTTTCTCTTGTGTATGTCCTGGTCATGCTTCTGATTGTCAGGCCCCTGCTTGGCAAAGTGGCCCGGAAATACACGGTACGTGAAACCATCAGCAAAATGGTGGTCGCCATTGTACTCAGTATCATGCTTGTTTCATCATATATCACAGAAGTGATAGGGATCCATGCCCTTTTCGGTGCGTTTATGGCCGGGGTAATCATCCCTGATAATGTGCGGTTCAAGCAGATAATGGCGGAAAAGCTGGAAGATGTGAGCCTTGTGCTCTTGCTGCCCCTGTTCTTTGTCTATACCGGTTTGCGCACGGAAATCGGACTGCTGAATGAACCCGGTCTTTGGCTGACGGCATTGCTGGTGGTTGCCGTGGGCGTTGCCGGAAAGTTTGCCGGCACCGCGTTGGCTTCCCGGATGACCGGTCAATCATGGAAAGACAGCTTGTTGCTCGGCGCACTGATGAATACCCGCGGATTGATCGAACTGGTAGCACTGAATATAGGTTATGATATCGGCGTGTTATCACCCGAGATCTTTACAATTCTGGTTCTGATGGCCCTTGTTACAACCTTTATGACAGGCCCGGCCATGGCGCTGATTTATTATTTTTATCCATCAACCGATACTGACTACACCGGGAAGCCGGTGTTCAGGGTATTGATTGCCTTTGGCCCGCCCGAAGCGGGAGGCCGGTTGAGTTCACTGGCGGGCAATCTGTTCAACAGATCACGCAATAACCTGAAAATTACCGCACTGCACCTGACCCCGAATACGGAGATTTCCATGAAAAATGCGAAACTCTTTGAAGAGGAAGCTTTCAGGAAGGTGCATGAAGTTGCCGCCGAAAACGGCATTGATGTCAAAACCATTTACCGGACTGCGGAAAATGTTTCCCAGGAGATTGTTAAAACGGCAAGGCGGGGAAAGTTCGATCTCCTTATCGTTGGAAGCTCAAGACCCTTGCTGAGCCATGATGAAACCGGCGGAAAAGCACGCTATTTCTTTGATAACGCGCGCTGTAACGTAGGCCTGTTCATCGACAAGGGTTTTGTGAAACCTGAAAAGGTGCTTATCATCACCGAGTCAGGCAGCGAAGCCTGGCTCTATGAACTGGTGGCAAGGTTTAATCCGCAGAGCACGATTGATTCAGCCTGTATACTTCCTCCTGCCGTTCCGGTAAAGGGCCGTGAAATCAAGGCTTTAAGGGAGGTTTTCCTTTCTGATATTACAGATGATTTCTCAGCTTACGACCTGATTATTTCCACCCCCGATTGCTACCGTGATCAACGGGATGCCGGAGCCGCCTGGATTGACGGTAAAGCCTCTGTGTTGCTGCTGGGCAGAAAAAGCTGATTCTCTCCCGAGTGTTGAATGACCGGACATTCTTTTCAACCTGGTGTGCTGTTGTTATTGAAATATTCGTTATATTTACTTTATATTTCTGCCCGTGAAGTCAATGGCGGTTTGATATTATAAAAACTTTCCGCCTGAACTCCCGGATGACCCCGGATAGCCGGTAATAATTCTATTTCAATCATTAATAACAGTAAAGATGAATCGGATCTTTTTTACCGGAATGGCGGCATTCATGCTGCTTTCTTTGTTTGTAAGCGGACAGAACAAAAGCAGCATCGTGCTTTACCGGGAGAACATCTACCAGGGATCAGTGGTAACCTATAAAATTAACGTTAACGACACATTGCTGATCCGGCTGAAGAATGCATCCTTTTATTCATTCGATGCGACACCTGGCGATTATACCTTCCGGATCAATAAATCCGTGCAACCGGATCTGACCCTGAAAGTGGAAGAGGACCGCATATACTATATCCGGATGGGGCTGAAGATGACTTTCTGGTCGTCGGTGCCCGAGTTAATCCTTGTTGACAGCGTTTCAGCGCTTCCGGTTATCCGGAGCGGGGAGTTGCGCGAACTGGATGGCCGCAATATACCTGTCGACCGGCCTGATCACCGGATCGGCATCAGCCTTGGCGTCGGATTCGGGTTTGAAAATTTCCCGATGTTTACCACCGTTGACGGGGACGATTCAAAGGTCAGTTTCGGAGGTGGTTTGGGCGCTGGGATCCGATATGGCTATGAGTTCAGCAGGCATTTCGACCTGGCTGTTGAAGCAATTTACCAGAGCAGCGGCCTGAGGCCTTACCTGAAAAACGCCAATACCAATTTCAACCGCTTCATTGTCTCTGTCACCCCTTCGGTCATTATTCCGATTGACGGAGGTGATGCCATGCGGATCAAACTGGGCGCGGGTCCGGATCTTTTCCTGTCTCCTGAACTGAAAATCAAGGGAAGTAAAGTTGATGGCGGTTTTGATGATAACTGGAGTTATGGAGGTACGGCCGGATTTCATGTAACGGGCATATTTGAAATGAACCCCTCCGAAAAATGGTCGGTCATCTATGGGTTGAAGTATTACAATGCTGCGTATAAATTTGAATCCGGAGGTGGGTATGCGCCAATGGACAATCAGTTGAGGACTCCGGATGGATCCGGTATAGATCTTTTATTCGGCTTCAATTACCATTTTTAGGTGGATACACCTGCCGGACGATGATATTATAAAACAATGTCCGCTGCTTCAGCCGGCCCGTTGATCATATCCTGGATGGTAGATAAAAAGCAGGGATCCCTCTTTGATGGTACTGATGAAATCTTCGGTGATTTCGGGCGGGATTGCCGGGCATCCGTGGCTGCGTCCCAGCCGGCCGTGCGCTTTGATAAATGATTCGCTCACATAATCGGCCCCGTGGATCACAATGGCCCGCTCCCATGCCTTGTCGTTGATGTTTTTCTCAAGCCCCTTTAACCTTAGTGAATGTCCGTGTTTTCCTGTATAAACCTGGCCGGTCAGATAAAACCCCAGGCTGCTCTGATAGGATTGCGGAATGTTCGAGAATTTCTCAGCGATGTTTTGCCCCGTATTTCTGCCGTGAGCTACCAGGGTATTATAGAGGACTTCGCCGGTTTCCAGGTTGATGGTCCATAAACGGCGGGCGGTGCTGGGCATTGAAAAGTCAATAATGGTAATGATTTTGTTACTGGCCAGGGGCAGGAAGCCTGGCAAACGCTCAAACAAACTCCGGATCAGCGAGGGATTGAGTTTATCAGCAAAGGCAGAAAGGTTGAACGCTTCGGTCGTTTTTCCGGTGGTCAGCGGTTCACCGGCCTGCGCATTGAACGAAGGGAATGGTACATATAACAAGCAGACCGCTGTCAGTAGCAGTATGCGCAAATATTTGATAACAGGCACTTTAGAATTGATTAATTTTAACTTCGATGTCGTGCCGCAAAAATCTGCATTTCTTCAATTGCTTTTACCGTAAGGATAAAAAAAAGTGAAAGCCCGGACCGGATCAGGGTACTGAAATTATTTTCATGCTCAGGTTTTCCATTTGGTATGCTTTTCTCTGAGTGCTTTCAGCATTTCAGCATCACGGTTGTAAATATCTGTTCGGTAATGAATGACTCCTGCTTTTGTCCCCCAGGCCGTGAGGTAAGTGAGATACACCCCGGCCGGATTTTTCAGGACGACAGTCTTTTCGATGCCGGCGTCCATGGCCTGCCGGATACGTTCCGGCGTCCATCCTTCCATATCCGACATCAATATCAGGGCAAGATCATAGGGCTTTTCGATGCGGATGCAGCCTGAACTGAAGGTCCGTTCGTCGCGGGCGAACAGATTGCGCGAAGGGGTGTCGTGAAGGTAAATGTTGTGTTTGTTCGGGAACATGAATTTCACCTTTCCGAGTGCATTTTGTGCTCCCGGTGATTGCCTGATGGTATAGCGCATACCGTCGCGGCTCCAGTTGACGGAAGCCGGATCCACCAGCCTGCCCTTTGAATCATAGACTTTCATGTTTTTCCTTGCAAGATATCCGGTATTTCTGCGTACTTCAGGAATCACATCCTTGCGCTGTATGGTCGGCGGAACCGTCCACGAAGGGCTGAATACCAGGTAGGTGATGCGTGCATTGAAGACGGGGGTTTCCCGGTATTCTTTCCCCACAATGGTTCGCATGCGCAGCAGGGTGTCGCCTTCCCTGAAGACATCCAGGGTGAAATCGGCAATATTTACTTGAATATAAGTGTGTTCCAGCGAGTCAGGCATCCACCGGAGGCGCTCCATATTGACATATAGCTGTCCGATCCGTTGCTCCACAGTCATATTAAGGGCTTTGAACGCGTTTTTCCCGATGGCGCCGTCGGTATTGTAGCCAAAATGTTCCTGAAGTTTCTTAACCGATTCCAACAGCCTGTCGTCATATTTATCAGGATTTGTCAGGGTATCGGGCGTATATAAACCCAGAAATGCAAGTTTTCTTTTAATTTCTGCAATATATGCCGAAGAGTCTCCGGGTTTAAGAGAGCTGTTTTTCAGGTCGGCTTTGATGCTGAAATCCCCGTCCTTTAACGTTGTGAGCCTTTTTGCTTCTGCAACCATGGCTTCATAGCCCGGATGGGGCGGATAAAAGTGCCTGAAACCTTCTTCCACGGTTTCCTGGCTGAGCATAGTTTTCAGATAGCGGTCAAAGGGGATGTCGGGCTTATCCCTCCTGATGCCCCACTGCGCCTCCAGGCTTTCAGGATCTATTTTGCCGAAATAGAGGTGCGAAGCCGCCATAAACCAGGCGTCGCTGAGCAGAAGATCGAGGTTCGCCAGGAAAGTTGAATTATAGATCAGCGCACTGTCTTTCGCCAGTTCTGTCAGCGATTGTCTGATTTCAGCAGCATGATAGTGTTCAGGAATCAATCCGTGGAAAATAATGTCTTCGAGAAAAGCCGACATCTCTTCCACTTTATGGATTGAATCAAAATGGTTGATCCATAATAGATTGAAATTGTTCTCTATGTAAAGTTTTGGCAGCAGTACCGAAGAATATAGTGAAACGCCCCGGGCTTTATACCGGTCGTCGGGCTCTCTTGTTTCTATGATCTCTCTGATAGCGCCGGCAGAAGCCGTGCGGGTATCCTGAAACCTGGCTTCCGCAATTCGCCTCAGGCTGTCACGGGTCAGGGCTTTGCGGTTAACCGGTCCGGCAGGCTGATCCGGTGTTCTTGAGCAGGCAATGATTCCCAGCGTAGAAATCAATAGAATGAAGTACCTCATGGTAGTTTTTTTACAAAAATAGGATTTCACTTCAAATAAGCGAAACCTGTTTACCGGGCTTTACCGGTAGTTATTACCCTGAACGAAAAAGCCACCCCGTGGGATGGCTTATAAAAACTATTACAGATTGCTGATTACCATGCAAAAAGAGGAAAACTGCTCATCAGTTCATTTACTTTTAAACGCACGGCATCAACCACCGTTTCGTCTTCCGGATTTGAAAGTACCTCGTCAATCAGGTTTACTATAATTCCCATGTGTTCTTCTTTCAGGCCGCGGGTGGTAATGGCGGGGGTTCCTACGCGGATGCCCGAGGTGGTAAACGGTGAACGGCTGTCGAAGGGAACCATGTTTTTATTGATGGTAATATCGGCTTTCACCAGGGTGTTCTCAGCCACCTTTCCGGTAAGATCGGGGAATTTGGAACGGAGGTCGATCAGCATCAGGTGGTTGTCGGTGCCACCGGAAATGACGTGGTAGCCTTTGTCAACAAAAGCTTTGGCCATTACCTGGGCGTTTTTCTTCACCTGGATAATATACTCCATAAACTCGTCGCTAAGGGCCTCGCCGAAAGCAACGGCCTTGGAAGCGATCACATGCTCCAGCGGACCGCCCTGAACGCCCGGGAATACGGCGGAATCGAGCAGGGCCGACATCATTTTAATTTCGCCCTTGGGTGTTTTCAATCCCCATGGATTTTCGAAGTCTTTGCCCATCAGGATCATACCGCCGCGGGGGCCGCGAAGTGTTTTGTGGGTGGTGGTGGTTACAAAGTGACAGTAAGGAATAGGATCATTGAGCAGGCCGCGCGCAATCATTCCGGCGGGGTGGGCCACATCGGCAAGCAACAGGGCGCCGATCTTGTCGGCAATTGCCCGCATGCGCTTATAATCCCAGTCGCGTGAGTAGGCTGAAGCGCCGGCAATGATAAGTTTGGGCCTGGTCTCCAGGGCCACGGCTTCCATCTTGTCATAGTTGATGGTGCCGGTTTCCTCTTCCACACCGTAAGCAACCGGTTTGTAAAGGATACCCGATGAGTTCACGGGCGATCCATGCGAAAGGTGTCCGCCATGCGCCAGGTTCAGCCCCATAAAGGTATCGCCGGGTTTCAGCACGGTCATCAGCACAGCCATATTGGCCTGGGCGCCCGAGTGGGGCTGCACATTGGCCCATTCAGCACCAAACAACGCCTTGGCGCGGTCAATGGCCAGTTGCTCTGTTTGGTCAACAATCTGACAACCACCATAATAACGTTTTCCGGGATATCCTTCGGCGTATTTGTTGGTAAGTACCGAACCCATGGCATCGAGCACCTGCTGGCTGACAAAATTTTCAGAAGCAATCAACTCAATGCCATGCATCTGACGCTCTTTCTCCTGCTTGATGAGGTCAAAAACCTGCTTGTCTTTTTTCATGATGAAATTGTAGTTTATATGTTTGATTTTGTGCAATATGACCTTTGTAAATGCCGTGTTTTGACAGTGCAAAGGTATAAAAAGTAATTCACCGCCAATGGCGAAGCCTAATTTTAAATACTAAGCCAAAACGCCTGAGTTTCAAAAAAGTCGGAGCGTCTGTCAGATGCTGCCCGGACCGCCTGCGGAGCAACTGCACCGATATTTCCTGCCCGGATATTCCGGCAGGTTTATCTGCGGAAGCCCGGACAAAAATAAACGGACGCTTCTGCCTGAAGCGCCCGAATGTTGATGTTCTGCAGAGAATTCCCGTGTTCAGTTATTTCATAATCACCATAACATGATTGATCATTTTTTCGCCGGAATTGATGCGGATCATATAGGATCCTGATTTCACCGTGCTGATGTCAATCACATATTTTTCCTTGCCGCTGCATTGTTTCGAGAGTATTTCGGTACCCGTAAGGTTCAGCAGTTGTACCTTAAATTCGGGGAAATCGGCAGGATTAACCTCCACTATAAACTCGTCCTTTGCGGGGTTGGGATAAATTCTGATGGATTCGCTGCCGTTTTCAACTATGCCCAATCCGGTACCGTCCTGGATTACCGATACCTGCTGCGGATCAAGTCCGGCTGCATTCACCGTAATGATGCTGGTTCTTGATCCGGAATTGGGGTTAGCCTGGTATACAGCCGACAATACCCCGTTGCCGCTGCCGGTGCCGGTAACATTCAGCCAGGCCGAGTCGGCGGCTGCCGACCAGTCAACATTGGCCGTGATGATAAAGTCGAAAGATCCGGCTTCGTATGATACTTCGGCAATCAGTGGTGTCACGTCCAGGCTCGGCGCAGCGGCTTCCTGCGTAAGGGTGACCGTTTGCTCCAGGCTGTTGCCCGTGATGGTGATAATGGCGGTGCGCGCTTCAATAACAGCATTCTCCTGGTAGTTCAGGGTCAGGGTTCCGGTTCCGTTGCCTGTCTGTGGTTCAGCGGTGCACCAGCCGGCGTCCGATCCGGCAATCCACTCGAAATTGGCCTGAATACTAACCTCAGCAACACCGGCATCCGCGCTCACCTGAAGTGCCAGTGGTTCCACGGTAAGGAAAGCCTCGGCTCCGTCCTGCATCAGTATCAGCTCCACGGGGCTGGTGCCTTCGGCCGTCAGGGTGATGGTGGCCGTGCGTACCGCAGCCCAGCTGTTTTCCGTATATTGAATGTCAACAGTTCCGTTGCCCGATCCGGCAGGGGTTACCGTACACCATTCAGGCTGGTTGCTGACGGCTGTCCAGGTGGTGTTTGAAGTTACACTGCTTTGGACGCTTCCTGCTTCGGCGCCGACCTGGAAGGTGAGCGGACTGGCATTGAGTGTGGGTGCTGCCCCGGTCTGGGTAAGGGTTACAGTCTGGGGATCAAGCCCGGCAACGGTGACGGTGATGGCGGCCACCCTCGGTGCAGCCATTTCATTGGCTTCATAAACGGCTTCAATGGCGCCGTTTCCGTTACCTGATGGGGTAACGGTGCACCATTCAGCATCGGACACGGCACTCCATAACGAGTTACTGGTCACGGTAAAGGAAGCATTTCCCTGATTTTCATCCACTTCGATGTTGACAGGAGAAACGGCCAGGGTAGGCGGGGCATTCAGGGTGGTGGCCGAGGCTTCCAGACCCGGTGAATAGTCCATTGCCGGGGTCATTGAAAATGCCTTGTAGTTATAAGTGGTCAGCGCATTCAAACCGCTGTGTGTAAATTCATTTAGTGAACCCGTGTACAATACGGTTCCGCCGCCGGGCAGCGCTTCGCCCGTGGTATAGGTGGTTCCGTTGACGGGTTGTCCGATCCCGGCTTCCGACCAGGCGATCAGTACATCGTTGTTTTCGGCATTCTTCTGCCATTCAAGACCGATTTCCGAATCGCTCAGGGCTGTGGCTGTAAAGGTTTGCGGGGCGGTTACCGGACTGAAGCAGGAGATGGTTGCCATCCATCCGGGGTAGTTTCCGCTGGCATTGCTTCTGAAAACGAATGTAAGCGCACCGCTGCCGTTGTCGGAAGTGATGACGCCGGGGGTGTCGCTGCCGCACCATTTACCGAGCTGTGGCGCAAAGGGCGTCAGCCCGTTGTGTACCGACAGGTAATCATTGGCGCAGTTGGCGCTGCTCTCAAGCTCAAACCCGGTAAACTCAACCCTCAGCTGGTTGCCGGGTATGGCCGATCTGAATACCATGGTCTGGTTCAGGTTGTTGCCATAATTCTGAGAGGGACCTCCTGCATCGTAAAATGTTCCGCTGCATGTATTGATGGTGATGTTGCTCATGTTGAAGGAGTCCGGAATCACATTGATGTAGTCGGTACGCGTCATGGTATTGTTGCCGTTCACGGTGAGCGCAATGGTTTTGGTCCCTGTGGTAACATAAATCACCTGATGAGGTCCCGGCCCGGTGGCTGTGGCCGGTTCGGCGCCTTCCCCGAAATTCCAATCCCAGGAGGTTACATCACAGGTGGATTCGTCAATGAACTGCACCGGATTGTTCACCACGATGTTCTGGGGCGTGGCTGAAAATGCCGCATTGGCTTCGTTCACCGTAATGTAGTTGGTCTGGGTAACCGCGTTGCTCCCGCCGGCATTGGTGGCCGATAACGTAACCGAATAGCTTCCGAGTGCGTTGAACTGCACCCGGGGGTTCTGCGAATTGCTGCTGGTGCCTTCCACAAAAGTCACCGTGTTGGGAAGGAATGACCAACTCCATGAAACGGGGCCGCCGGTGCTGATATCGGTAAAGTTTACGGTTTCATCGATGCATGGCAGGGTATTGTTGGCGATAAACGATGCATTCGGTCCCAGCGGGCCGATGTTGAAGGATGCAATACGTGTCCTCTGTCCGCCGCTTACATACTGATTGGTGTACCAGAAAGTTTCATCATCGGCGGGATCAACGCTCAGCAGGGAGTAGTCGCCCCAGCGGTTGGCGCCTGTTTGCGAGGCCGTACCTTCCCAGATAATCCCTTCGGGAACATCCATGATGCCGCTGGCCTGTGCATATTCTTCAGCCGTTTGTCCGGTATAACGGATGCCTGGATAGACGCTGCTGCTTGAAACGGAATATCCCAGCGCAAGTTCATTGGATCCGTTCAGCATAATACTGCCCATCCAGCGTGAATGTTCATCCGGGGCATAAGTGCCCTGCTGGCGGATGGTCCAGTCGCCCGAAGTCCTGCGCAACTCATACCAGCGGATACCGGCGTGATCGGTTGCGTCAACATCAACGGTATGGCAGCATATAATGGTCTGGTAAGAACCGAAATTGCGGTACTGGGGCACATTCATTATTACCTGGGGAATGGCGTCGAGCTCCTGACTGGTTCCCGGCTGTTTGATGTTGTTCCAGTTGTTGCCAAAGTTGCTGTCGAAAGGTTCCACGTTGATCTGCTGAACCCTCGTAAACGTCGAGTTCGACGTGGTTGTCCAGTCCACATCCAGTTCATAGATCCAGAGCTGGTCAGCGCTTCCGCCGAAAGCGTCGTCCTGATGGGCGATGAAGATTCCGGGAGATCCTGCCGGAGCAGCCGGTCCGTCGTTGTCAACCGGGGGGACCATCATAAAACCGTCAACCGATCCCGGTCTCCAGGGATTGTCGAAAGACACCATTTTTGGATTGGTGCCGCCGTTCAGCATCACTTCACGCTCAAAAACATAAATATCGGTATTGTTCGAGGTGTTTGTCCCCATGTAATACCCATCGGGCCAGATGCCGAATTTTTCGTAGTCGGGCATGCCGCCCATGTTAAAGGAGTATTGATACCAGCTGCCTGTGGGGTCGTTGGTGGCGGACACTGCAACCAGCATCCTGTCGGGCGAGCCGCAGAGCGAAAATTCGGCGGCCATCCAGCGGTCGGCCATTTCATCGTACAAAATAATGGGGTCGCCATCGTTGCAGTTGGACCCGGGAACACTGCCGAACAGCAGGTTCATATTGGTCGGACCTGCCAGCAGAGTGCCTGTCTTGGAATAGATGGCATAAGTGGTGTTCACCGTTTGCATGTAATGGTTAGGCCCGGCCGTACCATTCTCGTCAGGGGGAAAATAAGGAGAAGTCTGCCCCTGAAAATTCACGATGGGATCGCTTTGCATGGCCTTGTTTGTTCCCATGGTTTTCTGCCACACGCCGTCAGGCCCTTTGGGCAATGCAGTTTCGGCATAGGGATATGTTCTGGTGCGCAGTTTGGGATTCAGCAGCTTTTCATGTGCTTTGGCTTCCATTTCATCCCACTCCGACTGGGTAAGCGGAGGCAGGTCGCGAAGCGGCGGGGTGACGCCAATCAGGGTTCCGTGACCGACCACGGCAGGCTTTACAATGCTGTCCTGCGCAAATACAGATGCGGCAGCAAATAAAAGTGACAATAGCAGGGTATAGGTTATTTTCATAGCAATGGACGTTGTGTGTGTGAAGAATAGGGTTTGGTAGTGATGTAAAAGTGATTGATTTCAGCCGGACAAAATTATTGCTTTTGGCTATACAATTCATCATGACCGCTGACTTATGCTTCCACCGGAGTAAACAATTTTCCGGCGGGGAAGGTTTCCGGCGGGTACTTTTAAAATATTTTAAAGTTGCATGGTATATGCAATGCCGCTTGTAAGACACGATAATTTGTAATTACCCGTTTTTATACAAATTCAAACCTGATATCGCAACGAATGCCGTTCAGCCGGGGAATAATATTTCGTAATTCATTCAGTTATTATGGAATCGTCTCCGGCTGTTTTGTAACTTTGGAGTAAGTTAAGGATAAATGTGAAATTGCTGTGTTCAGAAAACTGTTAACCGGCTTAATACTGATTGTGCTCAGCGGGTGGGCCTCTGCCCAGCCGACGCCCCAGTTTGTCAGCCTGTCGGTCGAGCTGGACGGCTCAGTTTATGCTACCTGGAATATGCCGTCAGGGTCATTTGACGGGTTCAGGCTCTTTTACCGCCCTACCGGGAGCATGGGCGCCTATAATTCTGTTGATTTTCCCGCCACCGAGGAAGAAGGGTATCTGCCGGTTTCCGACGGGATGACCACCGGCTACGAAGCATTTCTGATTACCTTTAATTCATCCGGAGTCTCGGGCGATTCGAACCGGCTGCGGACGATCATGCTGCTGGTTTCAAACGGCGGAACGGGAACCGGAATTGCCCGGCTCGACTGGAACAGCATGAAGCTGGGCGGAGGGGAATTCTATGTTGTTTACAGGTCAGAAAACGGGATAGATTTTACCAGAGTGGGAGAGACTACGCAGTTGTTCTATTATGATACCGTCAATGCCTTGTGTGATCCGGTAACCATGTATTACCGGGTGGTTTATGAAACAGGTATCTATTATGCCGCTTCCAGTATTTCAAGTGGCATATTTGAAGACGATAACCTTCCGGAGGACCCGGTACTTTCGTATGTCACCATTGTCGACGGAAAAGCGGAAGTGCACTGGGCGCACAGTCCTACGCCCGATGTCAGCGGATACGTGATCGGGGTGAAGGAGGGGCCTAATTTCAATGATCACGCCACCACGGGATATACTGATTTTTTTACGGATGATCTTACCGCCCTGCCAACCTACCACGACCCATGCAATGAAGTGGTTACCTATGTGATGCGCGCCATCGACCAGTGCGGCAACTCAAGTTCGGGCGCGGTAAACTACCTCAGGCCGCACAATACCATCCTGATCAGCGGAGATACGGAAACCCTCTGCGACCGGAAAGCATCACTCAGCTGGAATTCTTATAAAAACATGATGCCGCCTGTAAGCACGTATATTATCATGCGCTCCTTTAACGGAGGCCTGCCCGTGGAAGTTGGCTCCGTTCCTTCGGGTACTGCTACAACCTATACCTTCATCGACGATGAATTGCTGGAACCGGGAGGCAGTTACACCTATTATGTCAGGGGCGTTAATGCGGATAACACCCTGAGTTCCGAAAGCTGCAGGCTTGAGTTGTTTCCCGATCCGGAACAGCTCGCTGCTTTCGCCCTGGATAACCTCACGGTGCTGAATAATGAAAGGATTGACCTGTACCTTTCGGGATCACCGGCTTCCCTGATTGCTGAAATTGAAGTATTGCGCTCATCCGAAGGGCCTGCCTCGCTGCAACCCCTGGTGAGGACGGGCTGGGGCGCCGGGAGTTCGCTGATTCTGCCCGAGCCTGCCGCTGAAGTTACCGGATCGAGCTATTATTACCGGGTAGTTGCCCTGGATCCCTGTGGTTTTGAGCTTGCATCCTCGGCGGTAATGAGAAGCATTTTTCTTGAGCTTACCGATATGGGGAGCGGCAACATCCGGCTGAACTGGAACGCCATTGAGGGATGGCCTGACGGACCAGTGGCCTACAAGGTTTATCGCTTCGACAACGGGCAGCCGGCAGCGGGATTTCCGCAGCAGGTATCGCCTTCAGTGCTCTTT
This sequence comes from Lentimicrobium saccharophilum, assembly GCF_001192835.1. NCBI lineage: Bacteria > Pseudomonadati > Bacteroidota > Bacteroidia > Bacteroidales > Lentimicrobiaceae > Lentimicrobium > Lentimicrobium saccharophilum. The sequence continues at coordinate 2,211,371 of NZ_DF968182.1, read as the reverse complement.
TTTAATGATTACGCTTCAGGTGCGGAAGCCGGCCGCGTGACCTACTATGTTGAGGCTGTCAGGTCGGATGACGCCGTCAGCCGTTCCAACGAGGTGCTGCTTCCCGGAGAAGCCGATATTCGCATGCCCAACGCGTTCAGGGCCGGAGGTCTTTCGCCGGAGTTTAAACCCTTGGTAAGAAATATTGAGCCGGGTTTTTACAGCATGCTGATCTACAACCGATGGGGTCAACTGGTCTTCGAAACCAGTGATTACACCGCAGGCTGGGACGGCTCTTTCAACGGACAGGAAGCTGCCGCAGGGATTTATGCTGTAATCGTCAGGTACAGGGATTTCAACGGAACGGATTACGTCCGGAAAGGTTTTGTTATGCTTTTCCGCTGAAAAATTTACTCCTTTACCCCTCTGTTTTTCACATATTTTTCCAGCCAGGCATCTGTTTCCCAGAGCATGTGCAGCACATTTTCCCTGGCGCTGTATCCGTGACTTTCATAAGGAAGCAGCACCAGTCTGGCCGTTCCCCCCAATCCTTTGATCGCGCCGAACAGCCTTTCGCTCTGCAGGGTGAAGGTGCCCGGGTTATTGTCGGCATCACCGTGGATCAGCAGCAGGGGTTCGTTGATTTTATCGGCATGCACAAAAGGCGACATTTTCAGGTAAACATCCTGTGCCTCCCAGAAGGTACGCTCTTCGGCCTGGAAACCGAACGGCGTCAGGGTGCGGTTGTAAGCGCCGCTGCGGGCGATACCGGCTGCAAACAGGTCGCTGTGGGCCATCAGGTTGGCGGTCATAAACGCCCCGTACGAGTGGCCACCGATGGCCACGCGGTTTCTGTCGGCTACCCCGCGTTCAACCGCAAAATCTATCGCGGCGGCGGCATTGGCCACCAGCTGATCAGTAAATGAATCGTTGGGCTCGGTTTCTCCTTCGCCTATAACCGGGAAATCGGCATCGTCGAGAATGGCATACCCGCGGGCAGCCCAGTAAACCGGGGAACCATAGTATAGCTGCACGAAGGTATGCGGCGACTCTTTCACCTGTCCGGCCTGCCCGGCATCCTTGTATTCCCGCGGATAGGCCCACATCAGCATGGGCAGCCGTCCGTCGCGCGCTTTGTCATAGCCTGCCGGCAGGTAAAGGGTGGCCGAAAGGTCAACTCCGTCGGCACGCTTGTAGCGTACACTTTCCTTGCTGACGTTCATAAATGAAGCGTATGGATTCGGGAATGCGGTAAGTTTCCTGAGCGATTTACCTGAACGCAGGTAAAAGTTTGGATTTTCGGTCTTGCTTTCTATGCTGGTGATCAGCATCTTTTTGCCGGGGTTGACAACCCTTACGACCGATTCATAGGTTGAAATGCCTTCAGCCTGCCACAGGCGTTTGGTTTTCAGTGTTTTCAGGTCGAATTCGTCCAGAAATGGTTTGTTGCCTTCCGGGGAGTATCCCTCGCCTTGTAGGTACAGTTTTTTATTGTCCGGTGAAAACCAGAGTGAATAGGCATTCAGGTGGTTGCGTTTTTGCAGGAAATCGCCGGGATCTCCGTAATAATCTTCTGTGGAGCGGTCAAAGATTACTTTCATGGAACTTTTTCCGGACCCGGGATTGACCAGAAAGGTGGTTGATCTGCGGGTTTTCCACCAGCCGTCAGTTATAAGCGCTGTCTCTGAATTTCCCCATGTTACGTAGCGGAAACGGTTTGGGGTGGCTGCCAGGATATAGGGTTCTCCCGTGAACGGGGCATCGAGGGTGTACACCTGGTCTCTGACCGGGACATTGACTTCCGGATCGCCCTTGTCCATGGCTTCAACCCAGCAAAGGGTAGCCGGAAGATCGCTCCGCCACTGAATATTTCTTTTACCTGTTTCCACCGCATCGAAGCCGGTTGGCAATTCTTCAACCAGCGGACGTTGGTGGAAAATGCGGTACAGGCTTCCATCGGCCTTATGAATGGCATAAGTTACCGGAAATCTGTAATAGGGCACAATGTAGGAATAGGGTTGTTGTATGGTCTGAACCATCAGATAGTTTCCATCCGGCGAAAAACTGAGCGAGCGGTAGATGGCCTTCGGGAGAAATGGTGCAGCCGGTTCTTTCAGGCTGACCCTGACGATTTCGGATTCTGCGTAATGGTTAAAAGCTTTTTCATCAGCCGGTGAGCGCAGCAGGTCCTGATAAGTCCTGACCGGGGCCTTGCGTCCGGTGCTCTCCTGAATTGCAGGGCCTTCCGGCAGTTGCAGTCCGGTAGTCAGCGTTTCCCTGGATGAGGGGATCATAAAAACAAGCAAAGACTCTGAATCAGGGGTCCACAGATACGGCATCCCAATGCTTGCATTGAGGTTGGCATCCGTAACCCGGTTTGCCTGGCCAGAGGCAAGATCTACCGTCCATAGTTCAATGCCTGCGGGCAGGGTATTGGTGAATGCGATTTTCGTTTCATCCGGTGAAAAGCTGAAATCCGAGATTTTCAGTTGTTCAGGTAAACCTTTTACAACCGATGTTTCTCCTGACGCTATACTCAGAATGGATATGCCATAGGCGTAATTTGCCCTGGAAGGCCCGTTGGTCAGTGGATTGATGCGTAGGCCCCCGAGCCTTACCTCCCCGGCAGCCATCTCTTCAATGGTTTTGAAGGCGCGGCGCTCAAGCATAACCATCGTCTGATTCCGGGAGTCGATGCGTATCAGTGGCCTGGGATTGATATCCACTAGATCAAGAATCTCTTTCGGGGGCAGCTGGTATGGCTGCGGGTTTTGAGCCTGTAAGAATCCGTACATAACAGTAAGTAAAAGCAGAAGCTGTTTCATAATCTATCATTTAAAAGCGGAAAACGGGATTTTCAGCCCGGGTGATTTGGCCTGTAAATTTAGGATTTTTTAACAATACCGCTATACAAGGCTTTTTAAAGGTTTTTGAATGTTTCTGGTTATGCCTTCAATGTTTTTATTAATGGACATGCTGACAATTTGAATTAGATAAATAACAGATAATCAATGAAATAAAGTTCTTCTTAAGGCAACCTGTGTCGAAGAAATCCAGTGCAGGTTGCGGCTCTGCTTTCGAAGGTTTACCTGCATAGCTCAGGGCTTGTTTTTTATCCGCCGGTCAACCGGGATATCAGTAACCCGTTGAAAATCTATTTTTCATAACTTTGCGCTTCCCAATCCGGAAAAACATGTCAGCAATCAGTGAAAAGTTTACGGGCGAAGGCTTAACGTTTGATGATGTTTTGCTCATGCCGGCCTATTCAGAGGTTCTGCCCCGCGATGTTGACATCTCCACCCGTTTTTCGCGGAATATCAGACTGAATATCCCGATTGTTACGGCTGCCATGGATACCGTTACCGATGCCGTGATGGCCATTGCCATTGCCCAGGAAGGCGGAATAGGCGTGTTGCATAAGAACATGACGATTGAGGATCAGGCAAACGAAGTACGCAAGGTGAAACGTGCCGAAAACGGGATGATCCTGGATCCGATCACACTGACCGAAGGCGCCCTGGTGGCGGATGCACTGACAATTATGCGGGATTACGGAATCGGTGGAATACCGGTGGTGGATGCGTCCGGAAAACTGACAGGGATAGTGACCAACCGCGACCTTCGTTTTGAACGCAATCCGCGGAGGCCTGTTTCAGAGGTGATGACCAGCAGCAACCTGATCACAACCACTGAATTCACCGATTTCGAAAAGGCGGCGGATATTCTTCAGCAGTACAAGATAGAGAAACTTCCCGTAGTTGACAAGGATTTCAAACTGGTAGGACTGATCACATACAAAGATATCATCAAGATCAAGGCCCGGCCGAATGCCTGCAAGGATGAGCGGGGCCGGCTGAGGGTAGCTGCGGCTGTCGGCGTCACCACCGATATGATTGACAGGGTCCAGGCGCTGGTAAACAACGGGGTTGATGCGGTGGTGATTGATACGGCACATGGCCATTCAAAGGGGGTGATGGATGCTGCGAAATTATTCAGGAAACATTTTTCCGGAGTTGACCTGATTGTCGGCAATGTGGGTACTGCCGAAGCGGCCCGTGATTTCAAAAAACTGAACATCGACGGGATCAAGGTCGGCATAGGTCCCGGTTCCATATGCACAACGCGGATCATAGCGGGCATTGGCATTCCGCAGCTTTCTGCCATTTATCAGGTAGCTTCGGAACTGAAAGGATCAGGGATTCCGGTAATTGCCGATGGCGGGATCCGTTACACCGGCGACATCCCCAAAGCCATTGCAGCCGGGGCCGACTGTATTATGGCGGGCGGCTTGTTCGCGGGAGTGGAGGAATCTCCCGGGGAAACCATTATTTTCGAAGGACGCAAGTATAAGTCATACAGGGGAATGGGTTCGATGGAAGCGATGCAGAAAGGATCAAAGGATCGCTACTTTCAGGATACGGAAGACGATATTAATAAGCTGGTTCCCGAAGGTATTGTAGGCCGTGTGCCGTTCAAAGGCGCCCTCTCGGAAGTAGTCCATCAGCTGGTGGGCGGATTGCGTTCCGGCATGGGTTATACAGGATCTGAAAATATTGCCCGGCTTCAGCAGGCCAGATTTATTAAAATTACCGCTGCCGGTGTGGCCGAAAGTCATCCCCATGACATCACCATTACCAGTGAAGCGCCGAACTACAGCAGGTAACAATAAATGATTCAGGCTCTCCTGGAAGCAATTATGCAGGAAACCCGGTGAGCTAAAAGCAGTAACAATTGATAAGCATTAAAACAATAACAAAATGAAAAAGTCAGTATTAGGTTTAATTGTATTGATTTTCCTTACGATTACTACAATTCCGGTTTTTGCGCAGGATAGTGATCCTGTGATCCTGAATGTGGCAGGAGAGGAGATTACGCGCTCGGAGTTCCTGAATGTTTACATGAAAAACAATGTGAACAGCGAGGTGCTTGACCGCAAATCGCTGGAAGAATACATGGAGTTGTACATCAATTTCAGGCTGAAGGTAAAGGAAGCGGAAACGCTGGGCCTCGATACGGTGCGCTCGTTCAGGGAAGAGCTGGCCGGGTACCGCAAGCAGCTGGCACAGCCATACCTGATCGATGAGGAAATGAATAAATCGCTGTTGCAGGAAGCCTACGACCGTAAGAAAACGGACATCCGCGCCAGCCATATACTGATCAGGGTTGACCGCAACGCGGCACCTGCCGATACGCTGATGGCCTACAAAAAAGTGATGAACCTGCGTAAGCGGATACTTAAGGGTGAGGACTTCGGGAAAGTGGCCATGGAAGCATCCGATGATTTATCGGCACGCGACCGGCAGATGGAAGGCCGGACGATTAAAGGAAACCTCGGGGATCTCGGTTATTTTACCGTGTTTGATATGGTCTATCCATTCGAAACCGGTGCATATAACACCCCGGTAGGAGAAGTATCCATGCCGGTGCGCAGCGACTTCGGCTATCACCTTATTAAGGTAACCGACCGGAAGCCGGCACTCGGACGGGTGCAGGTTGCACATATCATGATGCGCTTGCCTGCCAATGCTACTGCTGAAGATAGCGCCAGGATAGCCGCAAAGGCAATGGAAGTATACACGCGCATTCTTAACGGCGAAGATTTCGCCCGGATGGCTGAACAGAACTCCGACGATAAATCCACTGCTGCCAAAGGCGGTGTGTTGCCCTGGTTCGGAGCCAATAAAATGATTCCCGAGTTTATCAGCGAAATCACAAAACTGAAAAACCTGAATGATGTCTCCAAACCATTTCTTACTTCCTTTGGCTGGCATATTGTTAAGTTGCTCGACCGGAAAGATATAGGAGCCTACGAAGATGTTGTTAACGAGTTAAAACAGAGCCTGACCCGCAGCGACCGCGCAAAAAAAAGCGAGGAAGCACTGCTTAACCGGATCAGGCGCGAGTATAAGTACACCGAAAACCTGAAAGCAAGGGATGATTTTTACAAAGTCGTCACCGATACCATTTTCAGTGCGAAATGGTCGGCGCAACAGGCTGCCGGCTTAAAGAAAACCATCATGACCATTGGTCGGCGAAGTTTTACGCAACAGGATTTTGCTGATTGGCTTGCAAAAAACCAGCGCAAACGTGCAAAAGAGGATATCAGAACATTTGTGAACGGTATGTTTACCACCTTTGTAAACGAAACCCTGCTGGCGTATGAAGATTCGCGCCTCGAATCGAAGTACCCTGACTTCAAAATGCTGGTAAAGGAATACCGGGACGGAATCCTGCTGTTTGAATTAACCGATCAGAAGATATGGTCGAAGGCTGTGAAGGATACTACTGGGCTTGAAGCGTTTTATAATCAGAACAAAGGCAACTACATGTGGGACCAGCGCCTTGATGCTACGGTTTATACCCTTGAATCAACGGATGATAAACTGATCGCCGGTTTAAGGAAAGCGATCAGCGGAGGTCTTACCGATACTGAACTGCTGGCCCAGTTTAACACCGACACAACTTCATTGCTGACGATCGACCACCGCAAATACCAGAAGGGTGACAATGAACTGATCGACAGCCTTGAATGGAAACCCGGGCTGGCGCCTGAATCCATTGATGAAGGTAAGGTTTACCTGGTGAATGTCCATGCGTTGCTCAGTCCGGAACCTAAGAAACTGAATGAAGCCCGGGGGCTGATCACTGCCGATTACCAGAATTACCTCGAGCAGGAATGGATCAGGGAGTTAAGGGCCAGGTATCCGTTTAAGGTAAATGAAGAAGTGCTTTCCTCCATAAAATAAAGGATTGCCAATGTTGCGACTTACCCGGTTTCTCTTAATTCCTGCTGTTTTTCTTTCAGCCTGCCGTTTTATAGGCAATCAGCCTGAAGAAGAAGTGATTGCCCTTGCGTATGATAAGTATCTATACCGTTCAGAGCTCGCCGGGGTGGTCCCGGATGGGGTTTCTGCAGCCGACAGTCTGGAAATTACCCGGCAGTATATCGATAACTGGGTCAGGCAGCAGGTATTGTTGCACCATGCGCAGGGGAACCTGCCCAAGGATAAAATGGATTTTGAGAAACAACTTGAAAATTATCGCAATTCGCTTATTATCTATGAGTATGAGAGTGAGTTGATCAGGCAGAAACTGGATACAGTCGTCAGTGAGGAAGAGATCAGTGCGTTTTATACAGAAAATGAAAGCAATTTTCAGTTGCGCGAAAATATAGTCCGGGTCAGCTACGTTAAAATTCCGCGGGGCTATGAAAACTCCCCACAGGCAAAAAAAGCGAAACAATATCTGATGTCATCCAAATCGGGTGATATGGAGAAATTAATTGAGCTGTGCGATAAATCAACGATTTCGTGCAGGCCCGATGACGAGAACTGGATCGTTTTCAATGACCTGATGCGCGAATTGCCTCTTGAAATATATGATCAGGAAAACTTCCTGAAGAACCGGACATTTCACGAAACCGGGGATTCCCTGTTTGTATACCTTATACGGTTCAATGATTATAAGATCACGGAAAGTACTTCTCCCCTCAGCCTTGAAGTTGATCGTATCCGGAACATGATCCTGAACATGCGGAAGCAGAAGCTGATCAACCGGATGCAGGAGGAGGTGTTTCAGGAGGCATTGAAAAACAAAGAGTTTGAAATATTTTAATTAACCCGGATTTAATTTCTTACTAAATGAAGATAGAAAGAATTGTTGCACTGCTGATACTGATGATGATATTGGTTGCCGCGGATAAAGGTTATGCGCAGGAGCAGGTGATTGATGAGGTGGTCGCTGTAGTCGGTGCCAATTATATCCTGCAATCTGACATTGAAACACAGTACATCCAGTTTCGCATGCAGGGCATTATCAGCGACGCCCGTGCCACACGTTGCCGCATACTGGAGGATTTATTGTTTCAGAAATTGTTGCTGAACCAGGCGGAGCTCGACAGTATTGAAGTTTCCGATGATGAAATCGAGCAGACCATGGATGCAAGGTTCCGGTATTATATACAGCAGTTTGGTTCACAGGAAAAGCTGGAACAATTTTATAAAAAACCCCTGATCCAGATCAGGGAAGAGTTCCGCAGTCTGGTGAAAGAGCAACTGATGGTTGATCAGGTGCAGCAAAATCTGGTCAAGGACATTAAGGTAACGCCTTCCGAAGTACGCAGCTTTTTCAACAGAATCCCGAATGACAGCATTCCGTTGATCGAGATGGAATACGAGGTAGGAAGGATTGTAAAGGAACCATCGATCAGCAAGGAAGAGATGGATGCAACGCGCGAACGGTTGCGGGCACTGCGTGATCGGCTGATCAAAGGAGAGAACTTTGCGGCGCTGGCGGCGCTGTATTCCGAAGATCCCGGCTCGGCAAAAAAAGGCGGTGAGGTTGGTTTTGTGAGCCGTGGGCAGTTGTATCCCGAGTATGAGGCCGCAGCATTTGGTTTGAAAAAAGGCGAAATTTCCGATATCATCAAATCTAAAGCCGGATATCATGTAATTCAGCTGATTGAGCGCAGGGGCGAGATGATCAATACCCGCCATATCCTGTTGATGCCCAAAATTTCCGATGATGACCTGGCAAGGGCTTCCCGCCTGCTCGACAGCGTGGCCGGGCTGATCCGCGAAAAGAAAATGACATTTGAAGAAGCAGCGTTGAAATTTTCAGATGACCCGGGAAAAATCTCCGGTGGCCTGATGGTTAATGAAATGACCGGAAATACGCGGTTTTCGGCAAAGCACCTGGATCCGAAAATCTTCTTTGCCATTGATAAAATGAACGTTGGGGATGTGTCGCGCCCGATGATCATGACCAATGAAGAGGCCAAACAAACGCTGAACCTCTATTACCTGAAAACCAGAACGGAACCGCATCGTGCCAACCTGAAAGACGACTACAGCACCATTCAGCAGTGGGCGCTCAATAAAAAACAGGATGATGTAATCAATAAATGGATCGGTGATAAGATCGGGAAAACCTATTTCAGGATCAATGAAAGCTACCAGGATTGCAATTTTGAACACAACTGGAGCATTCAGTAAATGAATCTGTTTATAAAGAAGCGTAATTATGACTCCTTATAAAAGCGATGTAGAGGCGGTAGACGCCTTTGTTGAGAAGTACAGGATGCTGACTGCCGAAATAGGCAAAGTGATTGTAGGTCAGAATGATGTGGTAAAAGATGTGCTGATCTGTATTTTCAGTAAAGGCCATGCCCTGCTGGTCGGGGTGCCGGGACTTGCGAAGACCCTGCTGGTGAATACCATCGCGCGCTCCCTGGGGCTTACCTACAGCCGTATACAGTTTACCCCTGACCTGATGCCGTCGGATATTCTTGGAACCGAAATCCTGGACGAAAACCGCAGGTTTAAATTCCTGAAGGGGCCTGTTTTTGCCAATATCATCCTGGCTGACGAAATCAACAGAACCCCGCCCAAAACACAATCGGCGCTGCTTGAGGCCATGCAGGAGAAAGCGGTAACCGTTGCCGGAGAAAGTCACCGGCTGGCCGAACCTTTTTTTGTGCTGGCTACCCAGAACCCGATTGAACAGGAAGGAACATACCCACTGCCCGAGGCTCAGCTCGACCGTTTTATGTTCAATATCTGGTTGGATTATCCTACTTTCGGACAGGAAATAGATGTCGTTAAGAATACCACAACTGAAAAGACATCAGCGCCATCCGTGGTGCTGACCGGCGAAGAGATCATGTATTTCCAGAACCTGATCCGCCGCATTCCCGTTGCCGACAACGTTTATGAGTATGCCGTACGGCTGGCATCACGCACCCGGCCGGGCACGGAGATGGCCCACCCGTGGACCAACCTCTATCTTACCTGGGGAGCAGGTCCCCGCGCATCGCAGTACCTGATTCTCGGGGCCAAATGCCATGCCGCCATCCGTGGCAAGTATTCGCCGGATATAGAAGATGTTCAGGCGGTAGCCACCAGTATTCTCCGGCATCGTATTGTGCGGAATTACAAAGCCGAGGCGGAAGGTATCGGGGTGAAACAGATTGTGGAGGAATTGCTGAAATAACCGGGCGCTGATCAAAACCTGAGTATAGTTGTTCGGTTTATGCATAAAGATCAGGGACATTTCCCGGAGCGTTAATGTCGGTTTATCCCATTACAGCGTGTATTTCACCGTTTGTAAAGCAGTGAGCGAATAAGCGCATCACCAAAACTGATTCCGGATTTTCAGCGTGAGTTTCAGTTCATGCAGGCCCTCATCAAACATGCATGTTTATTTCAGCATTCTTTTATGCAAGCTCAATAAATGGCTAAATTTGCCGTTACCTTAAATAAGGATATTTTTAATATTATTGTAAGTATTAATCGTTCTCTTATGTCATTACCAAAGCCTGGCCGGAAATTCTGGTATATATTTCCGGTTGTTATCCTGGCCCTGCTTGCCAGTTGGTATTATTTTTCAAATTCCGGGAAATCCGGTCCCGCGGTTTCAACAAAAGTACTTTATGGTGACTTCAGCATCAATGTGACTACCAGCGGGGAGCTTGAGGCGAAGAATTCCGAGAATATCCTGGGCCCTTCGGGTTTGCGCGAAGTGCGGATATGGCAGGTTCAGATCAGTGATATCATCCCTGAAGGAACCCTGGTTGATTCCGGACAATATGTGGCAACCCTCGACCGTACGGAGATCACCAACCGCATGAAAGACCTGGAGAGTGAACTGGAGAAGCTGGAATCGCAGTTTGTGAAAACAAAGCTGGATACCTCCATTGATATGAGGGCCGCCCGTGAGGAGCTCATCAACCTTAAGTATGCGCTGGAAGAAAGGCAGATTACTGTCGAGCAATCCATTTATGAGCCGCCTGCCACCCAGCGTCAGGCCCGGATTGAACTGGAAAAGGCACAACGCGCTTACCAGCAGGCCGAAAAGAATTACAAGCTCCGCTCGGATAAGAATAACGCCAACATGCAGGAGGTAGCCGCTTCCTATACCCAGGCGCAACGCAGGTTGGAGCAGATCCGTGAAGTGCTGAGCGGATTTACCGTTACCGCGCCAAAACCGGGAATGCTGATCTATAAACGTAACTGGGACGGATCAAAGATGGGGATCGGATCAACCATGAGTTCCTGGGACAATGTGGTGGCAACCCTTCCGAACCTGAATGAAATGATTTCGAAAACCTATGTAAATGAAATAGACATCAGTAAGGTTAAAACCGGACAGAAAGTGCAGATTGGCGTGGATGCCTTTCCCGACAGAAAGTATACCGGTGAAGTAACCGAGGTGGCCAATATCGGTGAGCAGATGCGGAACTCTAATGCAAAGGTTTTTGAAGTCAGGATCAGGGTCAATGAATTCGATTCCATTCTTCGTCCTGCCATGACAACAAAAAATACCATCATCACCTCTGTTATCCCGGATGTGCTTTATCTTCCGATAGAATGTGTACATACCAGCGATAGTATCTCCTTTGTTTATAAAACTTCAGGACAGGTCCGCCAGCAGGTGAAAACCGGTGTCACCAATGAAAACCAGATCATTATTACCGAAGGGCTGAAGGAAGGGGAGGAGGTTTATCTGTCTCCGCCTGAGAATGCGATTGAATGGAAACTGGTTGGTTTGTAAGCGTTCAGTGTTAACAGGTATTGATTCATGAAAAAAATATTTTTCACCGGCCGGAAACTCTACATACTCACCATTGCACTGGAAGCCGTTTTTGCCAACAGATTCCGTTCCATGCTCACGGCGTTGGGAATAATCTTTGGTGTAGCTGCGGTAATTGCCATGCTTGCCATTGGCAACGGGGCAAAACAGGAGATTCTTGAACAGATGAAGCTGGTGGGGGTGAACAACATCATCATCATGCCAAAGGTGGAGTCAAAAATGGAAGAAGCTGCCAAGGAAAACGGACAGGGAAAGCAGGCTACTGAAAAATTCTCTCCGGGATTAACGCTTGCCGATGCCGCCAGTATTGCGGCCATCATTCCTTCTGTTGAGAAAGTCAGCCCGGAAGTGGTGTATGAATCTGTGATTATTTCAGAAGGGGTGAGTACCTATGGAAAAGTAAGCGGTGTCACCCCGGACTTTTTTGATGTTTTCAGCCTCCCCCTCGAACGTGGTGAGATGTTTAACGAGGAGCAGTTGCGCGAAGGAAAGGCGGTCTGCATTCTCGGGGCTACCATCAAAGCAAAGCTGTTTCCCCATTCCGATCCGGTCGGAAGGTATGTCAAATGTGGCAACGTCTGGCTCAAGGTTACCGGCGTATTGCAGAGCCGTGCCGTGAATGCGGAGATTTCGGAAAATCTGGGTATCAGTGATTACAATAACCAGGTTTATGCGCCTATTCAAACGATGCTTTTACGATACCGCGACCGTTCTGTGGTCACAACGGCTATGATCAGGGGAGGTAGCAGCGGAAGTGTGGTTATTGACGGGGGATTCATGTCTTTCTCCTCTTCAGGGGGCAGCGATGAAGGCGTAGCCAACCAGATCGACAAGATTGTGGTGCAGGTAAAAGAGACCGACCTGATCAGCCAGACATCGGAGATCATTCAGCGGATGCTCAAACGCCGGCATGCCGGGGTGGATGATTTCGAGATCAAGGTGCCGGAACTCCTGCTGAAGCAGGAACAACGCACAAAAGATATTTTCAACATTGTGCTGGGGGCCATTGCCAGCATTTCACTCATTGTCGGCGGTATAGGAATTATGAATATCATGCTGGCCTCAGTGATGGAGCGCACCAAGGAAATCGGTATCCGTATGGCCACCGGCGCCACCCGGAAGGATGTTATTTTTCAGTTTCTGGCAGAAGCAACCCTGATCAGCCTTTCGGGAGGAATTGTCGGAATTTTCCTGGGCATGGCCCTGGCGAAAATCATCATGGAAGTTGCGGGCATTCTTACCATCGTTTCATTGGCCTCAATTGTAATTTCATTCGGTGTTTCAGCCACAGTGGGAATCGCCTTCGGGTATATGCCTGCCAAGAAAGCCGCAATGCAGGATCCAGTGACTTCTCTCCGGTATGAGTAAAACAATGGATACATATACTTGTCAGCAAATTCAGCAATCTTAGGTCTTAATGATATTTAAAATGCGTAGTTTAAGGATTTCTTTACTTTTTGTTCTGATTATCTCAGCTTGTGGGTTTGCAGGCGCCCAGACCCAGGTTAAGGTACTTACATTGCCCGAGGTAATCGAAATAGCCAAAAGACAGTCGCCCGACGCCCTGGCTGCACAGCACCGGTTCAGGAGCAGTTACTGGCAGTACCGGAATTATAAGGCGGGTCTGATGCCCATGCTTACCCTTGACGGAACCCTGCCCAGCCTGAGCCGGAGCATCGAGAAGATCACAACGCCCGAGGGGGATTTCTTCTACGAACGCAACCTGGCCAATTATACTGCAGCCTTGTCACTGTCAAAAAATATCGGGTTGACCGGCGGACAGATATTTCTTAACTCTGATCTCCAGCGCATCGACCTTTTCAGCGACAGCACCGTTACTTCCTACCTCTCTTCTCCCCTGAACATCGGGATAAGGCAGCCTTTGTTCAACTATAACCCTTTCCGGTGGGCACGCAGGGTGGAGCCCATGCGCTACAACGAAGCTGAACGCAGATACATCGAGGATGTAGAGCAGGTCAGCATTTCGGCCGTCAATCTGTTTTTTAGCCTGCTGGATGCGCAGATCCGCCAGAAAATTCAGCAGATCAACCTGGCCAATAACGATACCCTTTATCAGATTGCCAGGGGAAGATTTAATATCGGTACCATTGCCGAAAATGAACTGCTGCAGATTGAACTGAGCCTCCTCAATGCCCGTGCAGCCGTTGAAAGTGCCAGCCTGGATGTGGAAATGAAAATGTTCAGTCTGAAATCATTTCTTCGTATTCCCGAAGATGTATCCTTGCAACTGATTGCTCCATCGGCTCCTGCAGCTCCCGTGATCGATGCACAACTGGCCGTGAATGAAGGACGCGAAAACCGCTCGGATGCCCTGGCCTTCGAACGCAGGATGATTGTTGCCGAAAGCGGGGTGAATAAAGCAAAGGCTGAAAACCGATTCAATGCCAACCTGTATGCAGTATACGGACTGACCCAAAGCTCCTCTGACTTAAGTACGGTCTACAAAAATCCTCAGGACCAGCAAAGGCTGGTGCTTGGAATTCAGGTGCCCATTCTCGACTGGGGATTGACCCGGGGGAAAATCAAACTTGCCGAGTCGGACCGCGAACTGGAACGTACCGCCGTTCAGCAGGAAATGATAGATTTCGACCAGGAGATTTTTCTGAAAGTGATGCAGTTTAATATGCAGCGGGGACAGCTTGAAATTGCCGCCAAAAGCGATACCGTTGCCGTGAAGCGATACGAAGTAACCAAGCAGCGTTATCTGATCGGCAAGATCGGTATTATTGACCTGAATCTGGCCCAGACAGAGAAAGACAATGCCCAGCAGGGCTATATTGCATCCCTCTCTTCTTACTGGCGCAGTTTCTATGAATTACGAAAACTGACACTATTTGATTTTATTGAAGGAAGGCGGATACTTTTCAATTTCAACGATATTCCTGACGTTGAATAGTGCCCAATCCCTCCTGCCGGCATGAGAATGCTTTATCTGGCTGTACTCCGGGATTATCATAATAGATTCACCAGGCTTATGCAGATGTCATTTTTTTTTACACCTTTGTGCCAAACAATCTTTCCTGAAAGATGAGCAGTGATATTCCGGGTTCAGTAATTCTTTTTGCTTTCGGTTTAACCATGTTTGCCGGTCTTTCAACGGGGATTGGCGCAGCGGTGGCATTCTTTGCAAAAAAAACCAACACCCGCCTGCTTTCTACGGCGCTCGGCTTCTCCGCCGGCGTGATGATTTATGTATCGATGATCGAGATCTTCCAGAAGTCGAAGGAAAGCCTGATCAGTGAACTGGGGGAGGCGCAGGGATATACGGCTGCCGTGCTGGCTTTTTTCGGCGGTATTTTTCTTTCAGCCATTATTGACAAACTGGTTCCGTCGGGACAGAACCCCCACGAACAGGTTTCACTCAGCGAGATCAGCGACGTGCAGCATGCGGTCAGGAAAAAGAAAGCGCTTTACCGCATGGGTATCTTTTCGGCAATGGCCATTGCCATTCACAATTTTCCTGAGGGGTTGGCCACCTTTTTCTCGGCTGTAGAAGACCCCGCACTCGGTATCAGTGTGGCCATCGCGGTGGCCATCCATAACATCCCCGAAGGGATTGCAGTCTCCATTCCGGTATTTTACTCAACGGAAAACCGGAAAAAGGCCTTTTTTCTCTCTTTTATGTCAGGGCTTGCCGAACCGGTCGGTGCGCTGTTCGGCTTTTTCTTTCTGCTGCCTTTCTTCAACGGGCTGACCTTTGGCATTACCTTTGGCATTGTGGCCGGTATCATGGTCTTTATCTCGCTCGACGAACTTTTGCCCACCGCCGAGCAATACGGTGAGCACCATCTGACCATTTACGGCCTGATTGCCGGTATGGCGGTGATGGCGGTGAGCCTGCTGCTTTTCGTATAAATGAAGGATACCCCGGATCTTTTTTCTGAATCGGCCCAACCCGTTTCATTACCGATGGATAATGGAATCCTGACCTATTATCCCGCTTTTCTTCATCCTTCGGATTGTGCGCATTATATCGGTAAACTGAAAGACGAAATCAGCTGGAAGCAGGAAAGCATCCGCATTTTCGGTAAATCGTATCTGACTCCGCGCCTCACGGCCTGGTACGGAGATGCCGGGGCCGTTTACAGCTATTCAGGATTGAAACTGAGTCCTGAGCCCTGGTCGCCGGCGCTGGTGCAACTCAGGGACATGATTATTGCAGTAACCGGAAGCAGGTTCAATTCCGTGTTGCTTAACTGGTACCGCGATGGGAATGACAGCATGGGCTGGCATGCCGATGATGAAAAGGAGCTGGGCGTCAATCCTGTAATCGCAAGCCTGAGTCTGGGGCAGGAAAGGGATTTCAGGTTCCGGCGCAAGGACAATCACCGGGATACTTTCAATGTAAAACTGGCCAACGGCAGCCTTTTGGTCATGGGGGGAGAAATACAGCATTTCTGGCAACATGCGCTGCATAGGTCGGCCAGGCATTTGTCAGAACGGATCAACCTTACCTTCAGGCTGATCAGGCCTGTTTAATCCAAAGAGTCACAAACCGATTTCATCGGCTATTTCTGCCATTGCATTTATGCTCAGGGCGGCGAATTCATCAAGCGTCAGCCCTATTTTCTCACATTCCAGAATAGCTTCCCGTCTTACTGAAGCTGCAAATGCTTTTTCTTTCATCCGCTTCACAACCGATTTAGGTTTTACGGATGCTACCTTTTTATCGGGGTAAACCATGGCTGTCGCGGTGATGAGCCCGGTAATGGTTTCTCCGGCGGCAAGGGCGTGCTGGAATTCAGTCTCCCGTTCCAGACCGGTAGCCATCTCGTTGTGCATACGGATGGCATCAACCACATCTCCATCTATCCCGAGTCCGGTGAGGATACGTGCAGTTTCCAGGGCATGGATGGCTGGGTCCGCATTTGTGATTTCCACATCAAGATCATGAAGCAGTCCTGCCTGTGCCCATTTTTCCGGATCGCGGCCCAAACGAAGGGCGAGTGCCCGCATCACGGCTTCCGACGCCAGCGAATGGGCGATCATGCGTTCATTCTTTATATATCTCCTCAGCAAATCAAGTGCTTCATTGCGTGATAACAACATGGCTTCTTCCTCCCGGATTTTAGTACTTTCTTTTATATTTACTGCCCGGTTTACCGGGAAATAATCATTTACTTAATGCAGATCCAGTCCATTCAGCATATAAACGGAATGCCTGACCGTTGAAGTAATAACAGACAGGTATTCCTCAACCGCCTTCACGCTCCCCGGAAGGGTATATATAAGCGACATTCCTTTTACCCCGGCAACACCCCGGCTAAGCAAGGCATTGGGTTTTTCGGAACCGTATTTCAGCCGGATCATTTCCATAATTCCGGGGATTTCCTTGTCAAGCATCGGTTTTACAACATCCACGGTAATATCGCGTGGCCCGATGCCTGTCCCGCCTGTAGTAAAAATTATATCTGCACCGGCCGCCCCGCTGATTTCCTGCCTGAGCAGTTCTGCTTCATCGGGAATCACACTCCTCACGATCTCAGCTTTCCATCCCAGACCGGCAAAGTATTCTTCAAGTATCTGAACGGCACGGGGCCCGCTGCGGTCTTCATATTCGCCGGAAGCTGCCCGGTCGCTCAGCGTGATGACTTTTACCCCGAATACCTTCGGATGATAGGTCATTACATCTCCGGCTTTTACTATGCCCGGTTTCAATACCCTGCAGAATATTCCCTCTTTAGGCATCACACAATTGCCAACCTCCCGGTATATTGCGCAGCTGTCGCCGTGGCATTTTTTTCCTATCTGGGTTACTTCGAGCACGGCATCGCCGATCGTAAACCGGTCGAGTGGATGGGTTTCGTAAAGAATAATACCTTCGGTGGTGATGTTTTCGGCAAACTCACCATATTTCAGCGGCCTGCCGGCGACTTTCTCGAATTTTCTGAAACTTTCTGTTCCCAACAGGCTTACCTGACGGTGCCATTTCCCGGCATGGGCATCTCCATCAACACCGTTAAGGGTAAGCGCGATGTGCTTCACAGGCACCTTAATGGTTCCTTTTTTCTCAGAGATGTTGACGGATTTTATATCTATTTTCATGGGTAATAATTATCAGTTTTTTATCCGGCATTATCTTCAACTGCATTGCCGGAATGTTTGCTGTCCGGATCATTATAAAGAAAACCAGCATTGATAAACATCAATGCCGACAAAAGCAGTGATCCGCTGAGCGCGATATAGAAGATTCCCTGAAGATACAGGGGAATAACCTCGAAGCGGACAAATAGTATGCCCATGGTTGCCATAATCGCGATCATCAGGTAGCTTTTCCACGCGAAGAAAGCGAAAATGCATGGATTTTTCTGCTCCATACCGGCAATCCGGGCTATGTACTTCCGGCTGATTTTCAGAAATACAAAATTGAAAAATACGGCAATGCCAGCCAATCCTACCACAACCACCATCCACAGGGGCATTGGGCCTTCCGGAGCGAAGTCATAAGCCAGCCCGAAAACCCTGACAGCCGCGTAAGCCCACACCCCGGCAGCGGCAAAAAAGAGTACACGCCTGGGGACTGCAGGTTTAAGGAATTGACTTCTGTTTTCCATCGTATTCTTACAGATCGGTTTTTATTTTTTCAATAAGGCTGATTTCCCCGATAACCATTTCTTTGTCAACAGCCTTACACATGTCATAAATGGTCAGCAGGGCCACACTCACAGCGGTAAGCGCTTCCATTTCAACGCCTGTCTGCCCGGTACACCTCGCCATTGCAGTTACCCTGACACCGGTTTCGGTGACACGGGTTTTTACATCAACTTTGGTAAGTTGCAAAGGGTGGCAAAGCGGGATCAGCCTGCTGGTTTCTTTGGCGGCCTGTATGCCTGCAACTTCGGCAACGGTAAGCACATCTCCCTTTTTCATCTCGTTTTCACGGATCAGGTTCAGGGTATGCTCCGAAAGTCTGATAAACCCTTCGGCGGTTGCACTCCGGCGTTGAAGGGGCTTGTGCCCCACATCCACCATATTGGCTTTGCCTTTGTCATCTGTATGTGAGAAACTACTCATCGGCCGTTGGTTCTTTTAAGGTTCTTATTTACGTTTGAATTCCGTTTTTTTCTCCCGGAAAGTGTGTTTTCCCTGCTTAGCCGCCGATATTATAAAACTCCCCTTTCAGGTTTATGCTGCCGCAGGCCGGTTTATTTGCAATGGCGGCACGAATGGCTTGTTCAGCGCCCATTTTTCTGATGTCATATTCAATTCCGCTGAACAAACAGGGGAGCAGTTTGCCGCTGGCTGTAAGGCGGATACGGTTACAATGGCTGCAATCTCCTCCCGTACCTCCTTCAACAATCGAAAAATGCCCGTCCGAAAGGTTCATCTGATGAATAAACCTGGTTTCAAGTCCGTTCAGTTTGCCAAATTCTTCAACCATCTGCGCGTCTTTTTCAGTTGATGAATTTTTGACCACGCAATTGATTTTGACCGGAGTAAGCCCGACCCTCTGGGCAGCCCTTATGCCCTCCAGTACCTGGTGCAGGTCCCCGCCACGGGTTAAACTGCGGTACCTGGCAGGGTCAAGGGTATCGAGGCTGACATTCACGCGCATCAGCCCGGCACTCTTCAGTGGTTGGGCAAATTGTTTCAGCAAGGCACCGTTGGTGGTCATCGACAAATCCCTGATGCCGGGAATATCGGCCAGCATTTCCACGAGCGACACGATTCCTTTTCGTACCAAAGGCTCCCCGCCGGTAATCCTGATTTTGTCAATGCCCAGCCTGACAGCTGTGAAGGCAACATTGGTAATTTCTTCAAAAGTTACTATCTCATTGTGCTGCAGCAGTTTCACACCCTCTTCGGGCATACAGTAAACACAGCGGAGGTTACAGCGGTCGGTAACTGATATGCGCAGATAATTGATCTGTCTGTTATAGTTGTCGAACATTCCTCATTTCTCCTTTTGCAATTTGTGCTTCCCCTATTTCAACAGCCATCAGGCCATTGGCCTCCTCATAAGCATGAATATGCGCCGATCCGTGATATTCGAGTGGTTCAATCAGCCCCTCAGCATTGATCCTTACAGGTATGAATGATTTGCGTTCCGCTTTTTTCCGGGAATATTCAGCGGCCATTGGCAGCCTGAGCACGGCAGGTCTGAAATGATGACCCATAATGCGGTAAACCAGTTGTTTGACAAGGAGTTCAAACTGGACAAATGAAGAAACCGGATTGCCCGGGAGCCCGAAAATGAATTTTTCATCCCTGATGCCAAAAACGGTTGGCCTTCCCGGTTGCACAGCGATGCTTTTAAATTGGATTTCCACTCCGAGTTTCTGCATTACTTCCGGCACATGGTCGAAATCTCCCATGGACACGCCACCTGTTAACAGCACGATATCACTCTTGTCAAATGCCTCGCTGATATGTTTTTTCACGCTTTCAGGGGTATCAGCAGCAATGCCGGTATACACCGTTTTAAGCCCCAACTGGTTTGCCTGTGCCATCAATTGCCAGGCATTGCTGTTTCTGATCTGGCCGGTGCCGGGTTTATTGTCTGGTTCCGTCAGTTCATCTCCGGTTGAAATGATCCCGATGACCGGCTGCCGGAAAACAAGCGGCTCCGGAATGCCGACGGCTGCAAGTATGGCAATGTGTTGCGGCTTCAAGAGGGTGCCCTTGTTCAGCACCTGCTGTCCCTGTTTTACATCTTCCGCCCTGTAAGCTATGTTGGCAGAAGTCTTTTCTTTCAGGAAGCGTACGCTTCCATCTTCTGTTTCCTCAGTATGCTCCACCATAATTACGGTGTCAGCGCCTTCCGGCACCATGGCCCCTGTCATGATTCTGGAGCATTTCCCGGCAGTTACCGCTTTTTCGGGCTGTTTACCTGCAGGGATAACCTCTATCACCTCGAGAAGTCCGTGCAGGTCGGCCCGGCGACAGGCGAAACCGTCGACAGCGGCCTTGTCGAAAGGAGGCATTTCAACATCCGAGTAAACGTCCTCCGCCAATATCCTTCCGGCGGATATTTCAAGACTGACGTGTTCGGTTGTGCATGAAACCCTTGTATTGTTGATAATCGAGAGCGCTTCTTCAAAAATGATCATGAATGGATCGTTGAGATTTGCCGCAAAGATAAATAACCCCTGCGATATGAAAGCCTCTTCCAATTGCATTCTTTGGTTTTGGCCGGCCGATGAAAATGAATTAGTTGAATAATGTTCAACGATGAACTAAAGGGAGAATATCCTTGTCGCGCGGGAAACAGAGAAGTCAGATCAGTCCCTTCTCTTTCATCTCTTTGTACTGAAGCAGCACCAGCCCGTCGGCCAGCCCTATTTTCGGGGCAATCACGGTGCCGATGCCGGTCCATTTCAGGATACGGACAAAAATCCTGGCGGCCGGTACAATTACATCAGCGCGGTCGGGCCTCAGCCCCATTTTTTCAATACGCGCTGCCAGGGTCATGTTGTTGAGTTGCTTGTAGGCAAAAACAAGCTGATCGAAGGTGATGATGTTGTTGAGCGCGTGGCCGTATAGTTTGGTGATTTTGTTGATGTTCCCGCCGGAACCAATGCAGTTCATCTGACCGAAATCAGCCCTGAATTGCTGCAACCACCTGCGCAGATTTTCCCATTCGGCTTCCTCTACCTTATCGGCCAGCAGACGGATGGTGCCTATTTTGAACGAGTTTGAGGTGATAAATCGCTTTCCTTCAAGCACCGACAATTCCGTGGATCCTCCCCCAACGTCGATATAAAGCGTTTTGCTGAAGTTTTTATTGACAAAAATATTGCTCAGGGAACTGATGATGTTGGCTTCTTCAATTCCGTCTATCATGCCTATTTCAAGTCCGGTTTCGCGCTTAACCCTGTCAAGGACTTCAGTATTATTGGCTGCTTCGCGCATTGCTGAAGTGGCGGCGACGCGGTATCCCACCGGCTGATATACATCGATCAGCAGTTTGAATGCCAGCATTGTTTTTACCAGATCATCGGCCCGCTGCCGGGAGATGCTGCCCCCGTTAAAAACATCAAATCCAAGGCGCAACGGGATCCTGATCAGGGAGGCTTTCTCGGTAACAGGTCCGGCTTTGCTCTCGAAAACATTGGCAAACAATAGCCTCACTGCATTTGACCCTATGTCGATGCTTGAAAATAGCATATTCTGTTCTTTTAATCAGCAGGCGTCAATGCTGCAGGCACGCCATCCCTGAAAGTCATTAAACTGAGCTCCCGCCCGTCGAAAACGGCATAGGTAAAATTGTTGACCCAGTCGCCAAGGTTGATAAACCTGCTTTTCCCGCCCAGGGGCAGGTCGACGGCAATGTGACGGTGCCCGAAAATAAAGTAATCAATGTCCGGATCTGATTTCAGATAATCACTGGCAAAAGCATAAAGACGCTCTTTGGAAACATCTATTTTCCCGGATTCCCTGATCTCTTTCTGATCACGCAATTCATTGGCATACCTGCTTTTTCGTGAGAAATAGAGCGCCATCCTGGTGCCGATATCGGGATGCAGCCAGTTGAACAGCCATTGATTGGGCCTGAATTCAAAGACTTTTTTCAGGAATTTATAGCCGGAGTCTCCCGGGCCCAGGCCGTCGCCATGCGAGAGGAAGAAACGTTTCCCGTTCCATTCCCTTATAACCGCTTCGCGCTGCAGACTGATCCCCAGTTCTTTTTCAAAATAATCGAAAGCCCAGATATCATGATTTCCCCTGAAGAGGTATACGGGAATTCCCTGGTCGGTAATTTCAGCAAGTTTGCCAAACAGGCGGGCAAATCCCTTAGGAATAACCGTGTGATACTCGAACCAGAAATCAAAAATATCCCCCATCAGAAAAATTTCGGAGGCATCCTTCCTGATCAGTTCCAGCCACTGCACCAGCAGCTTTTCGCGTATCAGGCTTGAATCGTGATCGGGAATCCCGAGGTGGAAATCTGAAGCAAAATAGATCTTCAATATGGTTGTATTTTTTGATTTTCAAACCTACAAAAAAACATCCGGAATCCGGTTGATAAATTTACCCTGGTTTATCCGGAAGTACTTTTGTGAGGTAATTTTCCAAGGCATGCAGTGAGATAAACCGGTCAAGAACTCTTTGTTCACGATCGAGCAAAACAAAAACAGGCACCCTGTTGATCATGTAATCCACTGCAACAGCCGATCTGAGCCCGAGGGTGTCATTGACATTGGTCCACCAGAGTTTTTCCATGGTTACCGCTGTTTTCCACCTTTCGGTTGACGGGTCAAGGCTTATGGCATAAACCGTCAGTCCCCTGCTGCGATACTTTTCATAAAGGTTCTTCAGTTCAGGATTGGATTTGCGGTTCAGGGCATCCGACGGATCCCAGAAATACAGCAGGGTAAAAGCATTCCCTCCATCGGCCGGCGTGACCATTTTCCCGCCCGTGTTGGGCAGGCTGATTGGCGGTGCTTTTTGCCCGGCTTTAAGTATCATACGCGCTTTTTCTTCCCCGGAAAGAACAGCTTTTAATTCCGCTACCCTTTTGCGGTAATTGATTACATGCCGGTTTGCCGGAAAATGGCCCTGAAGGGTTGAATCGGTATAAAGAAACCATTCGGCATCGGAATATGTTTCGAAAAGGGCTGTCTGTCTGAGTTTGCCGTTGATAACCAGCAGTTGCGACAGAAAATCCGGATGATCCTTAAGAAATCTGACGGCTTCGGATCGCAGATTATTGAAAATCCCAGTATAAACGGAATCTGCCCGCTTTTTCACCTGCAGAAAATCCCTGTTGTGGCGGCTTTGCTGAATGACCAATGCCAGTGAGTCCATACTTCCGAGCGCGGACTGTACTTTTGCCGAAAAAATATCATACTGTCCGGCTTCCCGCCCACCTGTGATATGGCTTGTTCCTTTATCCGTTATGGTTACAGTAACAGAATCACCCGGATGCAATATCAGGAGGCCGGATTGTCTTTTTCCAACCCTCAGATAGTAGAATCCGGCTTCTTCAGGGATAAGACGGAAAGTAAACCCGCCGTTTTTTTTCAGTCTGACAGAGTCAACGGGCGCGATGCCTGTGGTGTCGATAAAGTAAAGGCTGACCCTGTCATCTGCGGTAAAGGTAATCTGCCCTGACAACAGGATGGTGCCGGGGTCGCTTTTGTGTTTACAGCAAAATATCAGCAAGGCCAGGGCCATGCAGCAAAGTAGAAATTTAAGCAGGGCTTTCATGACTTTTGCTGATAGGATCTGAAGTGCTGATTATTTTTCTTTTTATAACCGGGGCAGCTCAGAAGCTGATTTCTTTCAGCAGATCGCTGATGATGCGGGTCATCCTGGGCTCGGCTTTGCTGGCTGCATCGATTACTATCTGGTGCGACACCTCAACGATTTTGCCGGGGACACCGAGGTCGGAGATCACTGAAACGGCAAAGACGGGAAGGTCCATATGCCTGGCTACGATGACTTCCGGTACGGTAGACATTCCGACTGCATCGGCCCCTAAAATGTGAATGTAACGATATTCTGCAGGTGTTTCAAAAGTAGGTCCTGTTACTGCAGCGTAAACACCGGTGCGGAAAGGTACGCCTGCACGGCTGGCAATATCAGCAGCCAGATCGAGGATCCGTCTGTCGTACGCTTCGCTCATATCCGGAAAGCGCGGCCCCAGGCCGGTATGGTTCCTGCCGATCAGCGGATTGTCACCCATCAGGTTGATATGGTCTGTGATAAACATGATATCGCCCACTTCAAAACCAGGGTTCAGCCCGCCGCTGGCATTTGAAACAATCAGCATTTTAATGCCCAGCAACTTCATTACCCTGATGGGAAATGTAAGTTCCTGCATGGAGTAACCTTCGTAGTAATGAAACCGGCCCTGCATGGCCACAATGGGTTTGCCTCCCAACGTTCCGAAAATCAGTTGTCCCTTGTGCCCTTCAACGGTGGATACCGGAAAATGAGGGATGCTGCTGTAAGGAATTTCGCAATCGGTAACGATTTCACGCACCAGTCCGCCCAGCCCTGTGCCAAGTACAATTCCGGCCTCGGGGACGATGCCGGTATGACTCTTTATAAAATTAATGCTTTCTCTGATTTGTTCTAACATAATTAAGGATTTGTTCGTCAAACGCCTGCTTGTCATTCCCGTGAAATTCAACGATAATCGGCAGGTAGTGAACCGGCAGTTGTCTCGCTTTTTCATCGAGTCCGGGGCTCAGCAACCGCATTGCGTCTTTTTCCGTTGTAACAAGTAATTTATTCCGGCTGTAAAGATCGTCAAATTTTCGCTTGATTCTGTCAAGGTCTTCCAGGGTATATTGATGATGGTCCGGATACTGAAGAATGGTAAGGTCCTGGCACATTTTCGAAAGATGATCCTGCAGGGGGTATGTATTGGCAATACCCGCAAACACCAGAATATGACTGAATTTTTTCTCCGGGAAGGTGCTGCAGCCGGTATTCCAGAGCGGTACTATGTCGTTGTAGCGGATGTAGGAGAAGTAAACTTTCTGGTGCGGTGCAGGCTTGATTTCCGCAATAATCTGCCGTTTCAGTATAGGGCTGAGGATTCCGGGGGTTTTGGTTACCACGATGATGTCAGCCCTGCGTGCCCCCCGCCTGGCTTCCCGCAGAGATCCCACCGGCAGAATATAATCTTTATAGTATAGTTTGTGATAATCGGTAAGTAAAATGGATAATCCGGGATTTACATAACGATGCTGGAACGCATCGTCGAGCAGGATTACATCCGTTTCAGGATCAGTTTTCAGGATGGTTTCAATCCCCCTTTGCCGCTTTTCGTCAACATGTACATCTGCCTCAGGAAACTTATGGAAATACTGCATAGGCTCGTCTCCGATGTTTGCGGCAGTTGATCCCGCTTTCGCCATCAGATACCCCCGGGTCCGCCGGCCGTATCCCCGGCTGAGGGTACTTACTTTATTTAATGGCGACAACAGCCGTATCAGGTATTCTACATGCGGTGTTTTCCCTGTGCCACCGGTCGAAAGGTTCCCCACCGAGATTACCGGGATATCAAAACGCCTGGAAGGTAACAATCCCAGATCAAATAAAAGATTTCTCACACCGGTAATCAAACCGTAAACAACCGAGAACGGGAGCAACAGAAGCCTGAGAAATTCCATGGCTTAAAAGTATAAAAATTAATCTTCGATGCAAGTATTTTTACATTATAATTATGTTATTCCCGAAATCTGTCAATTGATAAGCTAAAAGTAATCCGGGTCAATCTATAAATCCAGATATCAGGCTTTTCTTCAATAAGTAAGAACCGGATTTAACCTGAAAGGGGCTTTCACTGGTATTTAAATGCGATTCCTTCAATTAATTCTGACATATCTCAAGCCTTTTCTACTGTTTTTTGTTAGATTTGGCCATTGTTAATCATTAGAGCTATGAAGATTGGAGATATCATCCGTGTAATTGAGGAAACAGCACCAATAGCCTACCAGGAAACATACGATAATTCAGGGCTGTATTGTGGTTCACCGCAGGATGAAGCCAAAGGTGCCCTGTTTACCCTTGATGTAACGGAGGAAGTTGTGGATGAGGCGATCGAAGCCGGGTACAATCTGATAATCGCCCATCACCCGCTTATTTTCAAACCATTGAAAAGGATTCTGGATGACAGCCTAACCGGGCGTTGCATCATCAAGGCAATAAAAAATGATATTGCTGTTTATGCTGCGCATACCAATCTCGACAATGCCCGCCGCGGCGTAAATGCGATGATTTGCGCTAAACTGGGTCTGGTAAATTGCCGCATCCTCCAGCCGGCTGCGGACTTGCTGAGGAAACTGATAGTTTTTGTTCCGGAGGATCATGCAGAAACTGTCCGTCAGGCCATGTTTGCTGCAGGTGCCGGACATATCGGGAATTACGATTCATGCAGTTTTAATGCAGAAGGGCAGGGAACCTTCCGGCCACTGAATGACGCCGATCCGTATGTGGGCGCGAAGGGATTGCTCCACAATGAACCGGAAGTCAGGATTGAAACCATTTGTGAATCCCATGCCCTCCATCGTATTGTAAAGGCTATGATTGATGCCCATCCTTATGAAGAGGTGGCCTGGGATGCTTATCCGCTGGTAAATATGCATCAGGGAGTCGGTTCAGGTATGATGGGTGAATTTGAGGAAGCGATGGACGAAATGGATTTTCTCAGGATGGTGAAACGGGTGTTCGGACCTGGATGCCTGAAATATTCACCACTTACAGGGCGTAAAGTGCATCGGGTCGCCCTCTGCGGAGGTTCGGGCAACTTCCTGGTGCACACAGCGATGGCACAAAAGGCTGATGCCTTTATTACCGGAGAACTGAAATACCACGATTATTTCCTGGCAGAAAACAGCATTCTGCTTGCCGAAGCAGGCCATTATGAAACAGAACAATTTACCAAAGAATTATTGGTTCAGATTGTTAAAGAAAAATTTACTACCTTTGCAACCCGAATTTCCAGCATTCAGACTAATCCTGTCAATTATCTGTAAATCAACAATATAAACGGAAATACTATGGCAAAATCAACGTCAAAAGCCAAAGCAGCCACTGAAAATGAATCCGTAAATCCTCAGGAAACGGAAGTTCAAAGCCACATTTCTGCACACGTTTCGCTCTCACAGTCTGACGTTGAGGAAACCGAAATATCCATTGAAAAGAAACTCATTGCCCTTTACAGCCTTCAACAGATTGATTCACAGATTGATAAGATCAAGATCATCCGGGGTGAACTCCCGCTTGAGGTAGAGGATCTTGAGGATGAAATTATTGGCCTGGAAACAAGAATCGATAATTATATCCAGGAAATTGAGGCCCTCAAGGTTTCAGTGAAGGAAAAAGAGGCGCAGATCAAGGACAGCCATTTGCAGATCAAACGATACGAAGAACAGCAGATGAATGTGCGTAACAACCGGGAATATGATTCACTTTCCAAGGAAATCGAATTTCAGAATCTTGAGATCGCGCTGGCTGAAAAACGCATCAAGGAGTTTACGCATCTGTTGTCGCTGAAAAATGAGGAAATTGATGCTGCCCAAAAAGTACTTGATGAGCGTAAGAACGACCTGGAAATAAAGAAGAGTGAACTGGCCGACATTGTCAGTGAAACTGAAAAGGAGGAGAATTCCCTCCAGAGTAAATCGGAAGAATACCAGCGCTACATTGAGGAACGCCTTCTGACTGCTTACAAACGGATTCGCAAGAATGCCCGCAATGGTCTGGCCGTGGTTAGCGTGGAGCGTGATGCCTGCGGCGGATGCTTCAGTGCAATTCCTCCCCAGCGCCAGCTGGATATCAGGATGCACAAAAAGATTATCGTCTGTGAATATTGCGGCCGTATTCTGGTAGATCATGGCCTTGCTTCCAGCGTTAATCACTAGGATTTTATCAGGATTTAATGAAACAGGGGAGGGTTCGCTTTCCCCTTTTTTATTTTAATTTTGGATGATCATGAATAAGACCATCCTCGCATTACTGTTTCTGTTTATGTTTCAGGTTTCCCGGGCCGGGAATGAACTTACGCCGGGTCAGGTAGAAGCTTATGATCTGGTGCTCCGGCTCCGCTTTGTTGATGCCCGGAAACTGCTTAAGCAGGAGGGAAAAGCAAAGGAGGATCATATCGTACCTTATCTTGAGCATTACATTCAGTTTCTGAGTATTCTTATTTCTGAAGACGAGAAGGTTTTTAAGTCCTGTTCTGCCGGGAAGGAAACGATTCTCCGGCAATTGGAAGCGGGAAATGCCGGTTCTCCCTGGCATCTTTACAGTCAGGCAATGTTTAACATGCAGTGGGCCTTCGCGAGACTGAAGTTCGGAGAGTATACCACTGCCGCTGTTGAAATGAATCGTGCTTACCATTTGTTAATGCGCAACAATGACCTGTACCCCGGATTTGCCCCTAACCGCGCTGCTCTTGGTCTGATGAAGGTACTTATCGGCTCTGTACCGGATAATTATCAATGGATTACCCGTTTGCTCGCATTGCATGGCAGTGTCAGCGAAGGAATCAATGATCTGAAACTGATAACGGAAGCGGTTTCAACCGATACAAATTACCCTTTTCTAAAGGCAGAAACCCTGTTTATGCTGACTTTCATTACATTTAACCTTTCAGGCGCAGAAGCTGACAGGGCAATAACCGGCAGGCTGATCGACATGAACCATGAGATGATTCAGCGCAGCCCGCTGCTGGTCTATGCTGCTGCTGTTTTTCATATGCACTACGGGGAGAACGAAACTGCACTTGATTATCTGGAGAAACGTCCGGTGGGAGCTTCATATTATCCGTTTCATTATCTTGATTATCTAACAGGGCTGGCAAAACTCAACCGCCTTGATGAAGACGCAGGCATCTGGTTTCTGCGATATGTCAACGCATACAAGGGCGGAAGTTTTATAAAATCAGCTTACCAGCGGCTCGGCTGGATCGCTTTACTCAGGGGCGATACGAAAGGATATTATGATTACATGTTCAGGGTAAAGCATGCCGGACGCACACTTATCGACGGGGATAAGCAGGCCCTGGCCGAAGCGGAAAGCGGCCGGCCGCCGGATGTCAGGCTGCTCAGGGCGAGATTGCTGTTCGACGGAGGGTATTATAAACAGGCCGGAGATCTGCTCTCCGTGCTGACACCCGACGATTTTAACTATCCAAAAGAAAAGCTGGAATATATTTACAGAAAGGCAAGGGTTTATCACCTTAAGGGACAGGAACCAATGGCCATTTCAACATATCTTAAGGTGATTGATGCCGGCGGGACCGGGCCATGGTATTTTGCGGCAAATTCAGCCCTGAATCTGGGATTGATCTATGAACAGAAAGGAGATTTCAGGCAGGCTGAATACTATTACAGGAAATGCCTTGCATTAAAGTACGCTGAATACAAATCCAGCATCAGTCAGAAAGCCAGGGCCGGGTTGAACAGGCTTGAAAAAAAATGAAGCGGCTTTTCAAAAGCCGCTTCAGGGAGTATATAGAGATGTAATAAGTAGGGTTGAGAAGTGTTAGTATTTTATTCCCAGCGTTACCATAAAAGTGTTGTTCATGGTAGTGGTATTGGCTGCATTTACATTCCCGTTATAGAGGTAATATTCATCATCATAGCTCGAATAAACCCATGCCATATCAAAGTAGAATGACCTTTCACGGATGCCGATTCCGAGCGAGTAAGAAGAGAGTGCCGAATTGGTTCCATAGACGTAAGGATTTGCCGAGATCCCGTAGCCTCCTCTGAAATTCAGCGCACCGTAACGCCACTCAGTTCCGAAACGCAGATTATTGGCTTTCTGATAAATGGAACGGATGGCATTGTTCTCATCGTAAAAGTCGTAATCCGGAGCCCTGAGTCTGGCATTACTGTAATCCACGAATTCGTAATCGGCACTGATTACACCGGCTTTGCCGATAATAAATCCGATACTTCCGATAGCACGCATCGGGGTATTGAGTTCGTATTCATAAAAGCCGTTGGCATCGGCAGTAGCTGAATAACCATTATCAAACTTCGAGCGCATGGTTGATGAGTAATCGTCGGCCATGGAATTATAAAAGGTAGGTGTATGAATGGCGCCGCCCAGACGTAACCAGTCGGTAGCCCTGAAAATAAGTCCGAATTTGAAATTCAGCCCCGTACCTGTGGTTTCAAGCCAGTCGGTGCGGGACATGCTGTTGAAAACGGTGTTATCGTCAGCCAGCGCGGTTTCGGTAAAGGTTGCGGTTTCGTAATACCTGATATAAGGTACGCCAATGGTTGCGCCCAGGTATAACCTGTTATTGTAATTCGCACCTAAAGTAAATACCATCTCATTAATGGAGCCCTTGCTTTCGATGTTTTTACGCTGGTTCACACCGCCATAGGGTTTGTCGATACCATATCCCCAGCCTGCCGAGTCGGTGATAAACAGCAACTCTGTATCATAGGCCAGCCGGGTGTCAAAAGTGCCAAGGTCATCTGGGTGGATTCCCTGCGCGTTTTCCCAGTAGGAAGTCAGGTAAGATGATACGAGGTTTTCCGATTCAATGCTGACCCTGTTGTTGAAATTGGCCATACGGTTCAGCCCGAAGCCAAACTGTATGTTTTTCCAGAGAGATTGCGGATTGCGTGATTCAAGGTTGTTGTTCATTACAATTCCTACGCTGCCCAGGTTGAAATTATAGCGGGAGTCATCACGGAATGTCCCGTTGAGTGTAGCTTCGGTATTTGTGATGCTTATGGAAGGGGTAATGCTGATCTCGGAACTTCGGTAGAGTCCGATACCGGCCGGATTGTGGCTCAGGCTGGTGAAATCGGCGCCAAGGGCACCGAATGCTCCACCCATGGCGACAAATCTGGCTGATCCAGAGTAATTCAGCCGTGAATATCTCAATGCATCAATCTCATTTTGTGCTTTAAGTCCGTAAGTGGTAAAAATGGACAGTATGCCAAGGACAATGAGTTTTTTCATGGTAGCAATGTTTTTGTGATTAAGTCAGTAAATCCATTAGTTTACCTGCGTCCGCTTCCGGAGGAAGATCTGCCGCTTCCCGATGATGAAGAAGAGGATGATGAGCGCGAAGGAGCTGAGTAACTACCGCCCGAAGATCCGGATGAGGATGAACGGGATGGTGCTGAATAACTGCTTCCGGAGGAGGGTGAAGAATAGCTCCTTTCGGATGAGGAAGAACGCGAAGGGGCAGAATAAGTTCCTCTGCTTTCGTATGAACGGGATGGCGTATATGAAGGATTTGACTGCCGCTGTGGGATTACTTCACGGGGTGCCTGCTGCCGCTGGGGTTCTGATTGCTGAGGCCTGGAGTACCTGGGCGTTACACCGGTTTCGCGGATATTGCGGTACCTTGGGCTGGTGTATTCGTTGCTTGATTTTGGCTTATTGTATCCCGGTGAACTGTATGACTGAGGTGTTCTGCTTTCCTGCATCCTGGGTTCCTGGTTTGTGGCAGGTCGCTGGTATGCAGGCCGCTGCTGCGGCTGAGTGTAGCGCCTTTCGCTTCCCTGGCCTTCACCCTGCGGGGCTGCTGTTCTGGTATTTTGTCCCGAAGGTGCGCTATAGCGTGAGGGATCGCTGCTTTGTCTTGTACCGGTCCCTGAAGGAGTTATCTGGTCAGTACGTACCGGCTGAATCACCCTGCCGGGATTGATGGTTTCTGCACCCCCTGCAGGTTGCTCAGTACGGCCCGGGGTAACAGTACCCTGGCCGGTTCCGGGCTGAGCAGTTCTTCCCGGATTTACAGTGCCGGTTCCCGGCTGCTCAGTACGCCCCGGAGTTACAGTTCCCGTTGTTTTTCCGGGAGCTTCAGTACGTCCGGGGGTGACCGTTCCGCTGGTTCTTCCGGGTTGTTCGGTGCGGCCTGGTGTTACAGTGCCTGAAGTTCTTCCGGGTTCCTCAGTACGTCCGGGGGTGACCGTTCCGCCAGCCCTTCCGGGATCGGTTGTACGGCCCGGACCGGAAACTCCGATGGGTGATGTACGCTGACCTTCAAGACGACCGCTGCTGACAGCGGCTTCATAACGCTCGCCGAATGAGGCTGAACGTCCGCTGCCTGAACCTCCGCTCAGACCTGAACCGCGCGGACCATAATAGTATGAATTGTAATCGTAGCTGTTATAGTAATTTGAACCGGCATAAAAACCGTCCCAGTAACCGTGGCGGTATCCGCTCCAGTAGCTTCCGTAACCGTAATATGGGTATCCCCATCCGTAATAGGGATAATCCCAGTATGAATAACCCCAGTAATTTCCATATCCGTATCCGTAAGGATACCCCCAGCCCCAACGCATGTAGAAGCTGGGATACCACCAGTTGTAACCCATGTAGATGCTGGTTCCCCAGCTCCAGGGATTGTAGTCATACCAGTACATGTTGGTATAGTATGGTGAGTAGTAGCTGTTATAATAAACATCGGAATGGAACCTGCGTAATCTGGCTGCATAGGCGTAATCGTAATAATCGTCGGAGTTGTAGTAGTTGTTGGTAATGTATGTATTCCCTGTTTGAGGGTCAGTATACTGTTCGCTGGTCTGATAGTCGTAACCTTCCTCCTGGTAATAGTTTTCGTCGTAGGCATAGTTTTCCTCTGCCTGCGCTTGCTGCTGCTCCTGATATTGTTCCTTGGGAGTATATTGTTCAGGCTCAGTGTATTCAGTTGGCTTTGCTGTGGTTTCAGGGACTTTTTCGGCCACTGCATCCTTGGGCGAGTAATACAGGTCGTCGTAAGTGGCACGGGCCTGGTATTGCGTTGTGCATCCCGTAAGGAGCAAAGCAGTTGCAGCAACCAATGTGATTAAAGTTCTCATTTTTGGGTCCTCCCTTTGTTTGCAGTGTTCATCGTACTGGTTTTGTCCTGATGTACGGACTGCGGTAATTTTATTAATTTTGTGCCGCTTTCGCGGGTGTGTTTCACATCTGAAAATTAACAAATACTATACCATAAAATCAGAAATGGCTAAAGATTTTCCTACAAGGGCTGAAAATTACGCTCAATGGTACAACGACCTGGTTATTAAGGCCGATATGGCTGAAAATTCAGCTGTAAGGGGCTGTATGGTGATTAAACCCTACGGATATGCAATCTGGGAGAAGATGCAGGCAGCCCTGGACAAAATGTTCAAGGAAACCGGGCATGTAAATGCTTACTTCCCTATTTTTATTCCCAAATCATTTTTCAGCAAGGAAGCCAGCCATGTCGAGGGTTTTGCCAAGGAGTGTGCCGTGGTGACCCACTACCGTCTGAAGAATGACCCCGATGGCAAGGGCGTTGTGGTTGATGAGAATGCAAAACTGGAGGAAGAACTGATTGTCCGCCCTACCTCCGAGACCATCATCTGGGACACCTACCGCAACTGGATACAGTCCTACCGCGATCTGCCCCTGCTGATAAATCAGTGGGCAAATGTGGTAAGATGGGAAATGCGTACCCGCCTTTTTCTCCGCACTGCCGAATTTTTATGGCAGGAAGGGCACACCGCTCATGCTACTGCCGAAGAGGCGATTGCCGAAACCGAACAGATGTTGAACGTTTACGCGGATTTTGCCGAGAATTTTATGGCTGTGCCTGTCCTGAAAGGGGTGAAATCGCCCAACGAACGTTTTGCCGGAGCGGTGGAAACCTATTGCATCGAAGCGCTTATGCAGGATGGGAAAGCGCTGCAGGCCGGAACTTCGCACTTCCTGGGGCAGAATTTTGCCAAAGCGTTTGATGTTCAGTTTCTCAGCAAGGAAAATAAACTTGAACATGTCTGGGCTACTTCCTGGGGCGTTTCGACCCGCCTGATGGGCGCGCTTATTATGGCGCATTCCGACGACCATGGCCTGGTGCTGCCTCCAAAACTGGCTCCCACCCAGGTGGTAATCATCCCGATTTATAAAACCAATGAGCAACTGGCCGCAATCACCGAAAAAGTCGATGAAATTGTTAAGAATCTGAAAGCCAGGGGGATTACGGTAAAATATGACGACCGTGATACTTACAAGCCCGGATGGAAGTTCAATGAGTATGAGTTCAAGGGCGTACCCGTTCGCCTGGCAATCGGACCCCGCGATCTTGAAAACGGCACCGTGGAAGTCTCAAGGCGCGATACTCTTGAGAAATCATCTTTCCAGATTGCTGATATTGAAACCAAGATTGAACATTTGCTGCAGAGTATTCAGGATAACCTGTTCCAGAAGGCCGTTGATTTCAGGGAGAATATGACCACCAAGGCCGATACCTGGGAGGAATTCGTTGATTTGCTTGACAACAAGGGCGGATTTATCCTGGCCCACTGGGATGGGACTCCGGAAACTGAACAGGAGATCAAGGAGAAAACCAAGGCTACCATCAGATTAATCCCGCTCGATGCCAGACCTGAAGAAGGCAGGTGCATCCTAACCGGCAATCCTTCGGCCCGCAGGGTGGTTTTTGCCCGGGCCTACTGATGCAGGAACGGTAAGTAATTATATCAGTATTGAAGGGGGATCTTAACTGGCCCCCTTTTAATTTTTTATGAAGTTATGCCTGACAAAGAAGATTGACGATAGAAATCTAAGGATGCAGGGTGGCCCTAATCCACTTTAACCAGTTTTCCGCTGCCTGAGATATTGGTCTTCAATTCATAAGGATTTCCGGTATAATAAATATTACCGACCGAAGTGATTTCCGCTTCAAGTATATGTTCTGCATGAACATGACAATTGTTTGTGCCGCTGTTCCGTATATATACAATGTTAGATATCAGGTCATTACAATAGAATGGCCCGTAGCTGTTGGCAAAAATGGTGGTAAGTACCGCCTTGCCTTTAACATGTAAATCAACGGTACCGTAGTGAAGGGCGAGGTTCAGCTGGTATGCCTGCAGCTCAAGATCGAACGTTCCGGCACCGCCCCAGATGCTCACCTGAAGTGAGTCGGTTGTGAACGGGCCTTCTGTACGCACATCTCCCGACCCTTCGTACCTGATTTCGCGCAGGGCGGGAGCTGTAACATACACTGTAATTTCTCTTTCGTAACTCCGAACCCAGTTGCACTTCAATGTATTGCGTATAAGCAAGGTGCTGTCAGTGATTTCGGTTTTGATAGCATCCAGCAGTTTTTGTCCTGCTTCTATTTTAAGCGTTGGTTGATTGCCTTCGATCAGCACGAGGTTCACATTGTCATATAGTTCTATCCTTTCGAAATAACCTGACGGTCTTTCTTCCGTAACCATGGGGCCGGTCCGGGTGTAACAGTCGTCCAGCTGTTCGCGGTTGCATGCTGTCATTAATAACAGTATGACCAGGATTGCCGGTTGAGCATACAATAACATTTTACATCCCTTTGGCGCGGAACTGTAAACTGTATTTATATTCAGATTCTTTTTCAATTCTCTGTATCTGGTTTAGAATCATTTAAATGAAGTTAACGAAACCGGCATTTCTCCTATTTCAGGTAATATCCCCATTTAAACCTGTAGCCCAGGCCAATTCCGACAAAATCGGCCCGTGCGTAATGGGTCTTCAAAGTAAGATTGGCAAAAAGGTTTTTCGTGATCAGGTAGTGAATTCCCAGTTTGTAATAGGACATGCCTTCGCTCTTGTCTTTGCCTCCAAGATAAAAGCCCAGGTTGAATGCAAAGGATGTTCTGTCAAGCACCAGCTCATAGGCGGCGCTCAGTCCTGGTTTGGTCAGTTGCCGGGCCGGATAAGGCTCCTGGTTGGTCCGGGCAACCAGCAGGGCGTCGGAGCCGTCCCACGACAGGTCGAAACAGATGCCGAGTTTGTTTTTGTAATCGAGATTTTTCATGGTGGAGAGAAAACCGGAATAGACCTGGTATTTTTTGCCGTCAGTATCGCCGGATTCTTTATAAGCAAAGATTGTTCCCAGTTTCACCTCTATAAACTCCCTGCCATCAAACTCGTACATTGTAAGGCTTGGACGCATGCGCTGGCGAATGGGATTGTTCAGTTTATTCAGCCTGAAAGCTGCTCCGGCGCTGACCGCGGGAATATTCAGGCCGAAGTTGGGTGTTTTTGTCGAACCGTTTGAAAAGTGCATCAACTGTATGCCGGCAGAAAGTTGCAGCTGTTTAAGCGGTTTCCACCTGTATTCTGCCATCAGGTTAACTGCGGCATTCAGGTGTGATCCGATGGCATTGAATTTGTAATTGCTGAGGCGGTCAAATTTTTTTGTGAGATAGGCAAGGCCGGCTCCCAGCCTGAAATTCACCTCACTTTTATCGTTTTTTATAAGCGGGAAACTTATGTAAGGATAGAGCGCATGTGCTTGCCCAAGGTCTTTCGAATTACCGAGCCAGGCATTCCAGTAGGTCAGCCCCGTAACCGGATAGTTATAGAATGATTCCCACTGCCGTTTACCATAAGTTTCCTGAGAGATAGAAAATTCAATCGAGGGGAAATGACTGTTATAAATCTCCATTTCAACGTGATGGGCAGTGAGAAATCCATAATTAACCCTGGGTTCGAAAAGCAGGTTGGGCATCTGAAAACGATGCTGTGCTGAAGCGCCTGAAAATGCAGCTGAAGCCATGCACAGGATAAGGAATGGCCCGAGGTACCCGGAATAATTAATATGGCAGTGGCGGATGATCAAAACAGCGGATTTCAAATGGCGGACAGTGCAACAAAAATACAAAATCCGGCCCCGCTAAAATGATTACTTTTGCACAAGGTAAAAATCCGCCAATGGAAATCCTGTTTTTGCTCAAAGCATTACTGTTTACTGCTTCTGCGGGACTGTAGATGAACGGTTTGCGGAGAAAAATCCTGGCAGAAATACATTAAAATATGTCAGG
This sequence comes from Lentimicrobium saccharophilum, assembly GCF_001192835.1. Taxonomy (NCBI): domain Bacteria; kingdom Pseudomonadati; phylum Bacteroidota; class Bacteroidia; order Bacteroidales; family Lentimicrobiaceae; genus Lentimicrobium; species Lentimicrobium saccharophilum. Next base: position 2,174,577 of record NZ_DF968182.1, on the reverse strand, counting down.
ATATATCCTGAACTTCGCTTTGCAGTTTCCAGCAGATGTTAAATATTTTATTCCTGCTGCGAACAATTAATTAATCTTTGAATCTTTGAATTTTTAAATCTTATGGATCCCCGTCTTGTTGCATTTGAACGTTTACTCACCATAATGGATGAACTGAGGGCCGGTTGCCCCTGGGACCGCAAACAAACCCTGGAAAGCCTGCGCTATCTCACCATAGAGGAAACCTACGAATTGAGTGATGCCATTCTTGAAAAAGACATGGATGAAATAAAAAAGGAGCTGGGTGACCTGATGCTCCACCTTGTGTTCTATTCTAAAATTGCTTCCGAACAAAATGCGTTTACCATCACGGATGTGCTCAATGGAATTTGTGAAAAGCTGATTCACCGTCATCCGCATATTTACGGCGATGTCATGGCAAAAGATGCGGAAGCAGTTAAGAACAACTGGGAAAAGATCAAGCTGAAGGAAGGTGAACGTAAGACTGTGCTTGGTGGTGTTCCGGCTTCGCTTCCGGCCATGGTCAAAGCTTACCGTATTCAGGAAAAGGCCCGTGGCGTTGGTTTCGACTGGGATCATGTGGGTCAGGTATGGGAAAAGGTGCAGGAGGAACTTGCTGAACTGCAATATGAAAAGCTAAATGGTTCCCCCGAAAAAATTGAGGATGAATTTGGCGACCTGTTGTTTGCCCTGATCAATTACGCCCGGTTTATCGATGTAAATCCGGAGGATGCCCTGGAACGTACCAACAAGAAGTTTATCAGGCGGTTTAATTACATCGAGCAAAAAGTGAATGAAACCGGGAAGTCAATGCACGATATGAGTCTTGCTGAGCTGGATGTTTTCTGGAATGAAGCCAAAGCTGCGGAAGTCCGGAAAAAATAGGCAAATGGCCGGTCTTTTCCGACAGATCATGTTTTCCATTTTGAATTCTCATTATTTTTGTGAAGCAAACCTGCTGACATGTGGAATAAAATTCCGGCCTTTCTTAAAAACAAGTACCTGCTTGTGATTTTAATGTTTATAGTATGGTTGACCTTTTTCGACCGGAATAATTTTATTTCTCAGGTCCGTTACGGACGTATCCTGAACAAACAGCGGCAGCAGATGGAATTTTACAAAAGTGAAATTCTGAAAGACAGCACTGCACTGAATGAGTTGATGACAGATTCATTGTCGCTGGAGAAATTTGCCCGGGAAAAATACCTGATGAAAAAAAATAATGAAGATGTCTATCTGATTGTTAAGGATAAAGACAATAAGGAGAACTAAAACTCTCTGCCCGGGGATTGCTTATAAGGATCTTTTACGAACCTTCTTCCATTGGCTTTCAGTGTAATTCTTACTATCAAGGCGGATATTGCTCTGACGGTGCTTACTTCAGCCTCAGCCAGCCTGTCATTTTCAGCGAAAGATCCATAAAGATGATATTTGCGGATCCGTTGCGTTCGATATGATAAGAGGCTGTATTAAAGGCCTCATTGAGTAGGTTGATGTTGGCCTGATTGATAAACGGTGTGAAATCCCTGATAAATTTGAGTTCTTCTCCTTCTGCCCTGATGGCGTTTTCATTTCCGATGCTGTTCATCAGGCAGTATCTGGTTGCTTTAAGTGCGTAACTGAAGAACTTCTTTTGCTTTTCCCTGCCAAGACTATGAAATTCTGAAGTCAGCTTGTGAATTTCAGCGACATCCTTTTTATAGCAAATGCGCATCCAGTTTCTGAAAAGTTCGAAGTTTGACTGATCCGATTCACCTGTCTGTAAAATTTTTCTTGCAAGGTTCAGATTGCCGTTGGCTACATACCTGATCCTTCCGGCTGCTGAAGAATCTGCCGATTCGTTCAAGGTCAGTGCGGAAATCAGCTCATCGTCGTTTAAGGCCCTGAATTTGACCAATTGAGTTCTTGAAAGAATTGTAGGCAGTATCAGGTCGTTATGCTCTGAAATCAGCAGAAACAGGGTCTTGTCAGGCGGTTCTTCGAGGATTTTGAGTATTTTCGGGGCAGCCGCGTGATAAAGTTTCTCGATCATCCAGACGATCATTACTTTATACTCCGACTCATAGGATTTATAGCTCAGCGTCTTGATGATCTCGTTGCAATCATCCGTATTGATGATGCCTTGTTTATTCTCCAGTCCTATTTTCTGATACCAGTCGGCCAGGCTGACATATCCTCCGGTTGATTCGACCAGTGCGCGCCAGTGATGAATGAACTTTTTGCTGATCGGATCTTTGTCAATTTCCTTGGTTGTGGCAACAGGATAAATGAAATGCAGGTCCGGGTGGGCCAGTTTCGCGTATTTGATGCACGAAGGGCATGATCCGCACGAGTCTTCAGGAGTGCGGGCAGTGCAATTGATGTATTGTGCGTAAGCAAGGGCCATGGCAAGTTTGCCGGAGCCTTCCGGCCCAAGAAATAACTGGGCATGGCTAACACGATTGTCGCTGACTGTTCTTCTGAGCCTGTATTTGATCTCTTCCTGTCCTGCAATGTCACTGAACTTCATTCGGGCGGTGAATTTTGGATGCTAAATTAGGCGATTTGGATCAACCGGGCTGATGAATCATCAGTTTTATTGCGCTCTGTGTCTCCCGGGTTCTGATGATCAGCATATACAGGCCTTCTGAGAGTTTCGGGAACCTGAGCTGAATGCTTGTTTCCGGATGAATAACATTGGTTTCAAAGACTGTCCTGCCTGAAAGGTCAATCATTCTGATATTCAGCGACTCCGATCTGTCCGGACAAATCAGGGTGGCCATTCTCCCGGCGGGATTCGGAAAAACAGCATATTTACTTTCAGCAGGTTCATCCATACCGGTGCAGTTCTCCACATGAATGTAATTCTCCAGTGTAAATGTGTTGCTGCCGGATGTCCCGTCTTCAACAGTCAGGCTGACGTCGTATATGCCGGGAGTATCGTACCTGATCTGAGGATTTTCCTCGTCTGATGTCTGGGGTTCGCCTCCAGGGAAGGACCAGCGCAACCGGTTAACTGTTCCGCTGGCATAAGCCATAAAATTTATTTTATTATACCTGCATATTTGTGTGTGATCGGCGACAAAGCTTGCACACAGGGGCGATGTGCTGAATCCGAGATATTCGAGGTAGTTGCGCATCAACTGAGGCCTGCCGGGGCTGTTAAACATAAAAGTGCCGCCAAATTCCACCGTTGATGCAATGGCATTGTACCTTGCCGAATCCAGTCCTGTTGTAAAGCAATAACCGGAATTTTTATCCTGGAACCAGGGAACGGCAATTCCTTCAACCTGAAGGTTTTCACCTCTTGTTTTGTCACCGCGGTAATGAAAAGTAAACCCTTCGGCAGGGGTGCCCGGCATTCCGGTGAGGGTGTCGGCAGGATGTTGAAAAGCCTGACTGAGCCCCGTTACGCTGAATTTTTCACGCAGCGCGGTCGGGGGATCAAACCGGAAGAATGAGCCACCCTCAAGGTACAGATTGCCCCCGTTTTCAAGAAAACTTACCAAAAGGCTGTCCTCGTATGCACTGAGTTTATGATTCTGAGGAAAACAGCCCAGCGACAGGAAAACGGTATTGAATTTGTTCAGTATCCAATCAATCTGATCCAGCTTTTCGCATGCCAGGTCTATTTCATTGATGGCAGCGATGATATGGACAGCCGAATTGTAGTTCTTGTCCTTATCGATAACGGCTATTGCTGAGTTACCGATCTGAATGCCAAATGTTTCATTGTATTGTTCCCCATATTCTGTTAAAAGATTGAGGGTAGCCTGCATATAGCTGCCGGCGGGAACAGCTTCGTTGATTTTTACCGGAAATGTCAGCTTAATCCGGTCATGCCCGCCCAGGAATCCGGCTTCAAAAGAGTTGTTCCCATTTACCGCCGCATAGGGTGTTGCAAGCTCAAGCGATGCAGTGATATTCCCTGCTGGTGAATTACCATAATTATAAAGGTTGAAGGCCAATGATAATACCTCACCGGGTTCAGCAATGTTGTTTCCGTTATCCAGAACCGCTGGCGGGGTAATCACTATCTGAATCCCTGCAATGGTGAATTCACCGTAAACTTCTATTTTTCCGGAGCCGGTGTCCAGCATGCCCTTTAATAAAAATGGCTGTTCTTCCTGAATGGTGTCAGGGATAATTACGCTGAACCGGTCCCGGATCTGAATCGTCTGGCCGGGCTGAATATTTATGCCTGTAACGGGATCGCCGGCAACGGTAACATTTGAGGACGCCGTCTTAAGACTGAAAATGGCCTGACTGACTGGAATCGTACCATGATTGCTCAGGCTGATCATCAGGTTGTTTACACTGCCCGGAAGTGGTAACGTGCCGGGATCGGATAAACTGATTTTCACAGACGGCCCTGTCGTCAGGGTGATCTGCTTGTGGCAGGTAAGCCTGTTCCGGTCCCTGGCTTTAAGCAGCATACTGCCTGCTGCCGGCCGTACAATGTTCTGAACCCTGACGATTCCTTCATTGGTAATTGAAACATCTCCCGGCAGGGCTGAAGGTGCAAAACGGAAAAATTTACCGGAAGCCGGCCTTTTTACATTGGATACGGTAAGCAGGCAGGCTTCATGATTTCCCTTGCTGATACCGGATACCGGTAAAGTTTTATCGCCTCCTTCTGAATTTCCATACTGAAATTCAATGGTTCCGTCGGGAAAAAGTATTGCTGCGAATTCAGCAGATCCGGGAATTGTGCCAAAAGTCAGTTTCCAGGAAAAAACTGCCTTGTCGGGAGAGAGGCTTACTTTCAGATAGTCGCCGTTTATGTTTTGCCGGAGGTTTCTGTTGAGAAACGGGGCGATGGCTTTGATCTGACACAGGTATTGTTCGTCATATAACTGGTAGTAATAGGGCATATCCTCTCCGGTAAACATAAGGTATCCGTTTACATGCATGTAGAGGGTGTCGAATGTTTCACCAAAAAAAGGAAACGAAAATGGCATAGCTACCATTGCAAACCCATTGGTCCGGCTGGATGGCTGCAGATCTTCTCCCGGGTGCTGGGGATAGATGCCTGTGCTGTCGCCCTGAAAATAAACATGGCCGGTCGTAAGTTCAACAGGATTTGTTCCGCCGGTGATAACAGGCGTAAATGAGAAATCTTCTGTATTCTCAGGTATATAGATGATGTCATCCGAATGAATTACCGGAGGGTCGGACTGAACCTGAATGATGGCTGAGACCAGTGTTCTGCCGTTGTCGGCGATGGCTACCGGGGTTTCATCACCTGAAAAGGTTACCGGGCTGCCTGTGAGGTAGCTGATGGCGCTGAATTCCAGGATCAATCCTTCTCCGCCCTGATCAGGATCCGCTTCATCGATGATCAGAAAAATTCTGGCGGGCTGGCCCGGATGGATGTAACTGAGCAAAGGAGTGACATCAAGGCCCAGTTCCAGCGTTTTTCCGTCGGGTAGCCTGCTTCCGGTCATATAGTAATCGCCGCCCTGATAATTAAAGACGGTAAACTGCAACTCTTTTTCTGGATAAAATACTGAAGTGTCGGTACTTACCCCGGCTGTAATCCTGATCCGGCCCCTTTTATTGTATTTAACTTTTGCTGAAATGGTCAGCCCGGGAGTATAGGCAGTATCCGGGAACAACACATGCACCGAATTGTTCCAGATGCCCCCCTGTCCGTAATCCGCAGCCAGTGTAGAATAGAGCATATAGCAGAAGCCGTTGTTTTCCCAGTCCGGGCCGTAAGAGTTGACAAACTTCAGTCCGCCGATTTCCCAGTCTTTCATGTCGGCAATGCCATCGTTGTTGATATCCAGATGATTGGTAAACATGTTATCCCCGTTGCGGTCGAACCTGATGGAATCGTTGTAGCCGACAATGGTCATGGCGTGGGAGGCAGTCGGAAGCCAGGTGGTGATTACCGACTTGCCTGCCTCCGGTGAAGCGGGGGGGAGGTGGGCGACGTAATTCATCCCGGCATAAAAGCTTGCAACTCCACCGATGGCCGATCCCTCTATGTGATTGTGAATCCAGTGTTTTAATATTTCCAGGCCTTCGGGGGTTCCGGCATGTATCGACCGTACCGACCCAAGGCGGTTTTTCATCGCATTGTAGTACTTTTCGTAACCACTCATCCAGTAATAATTATCTTCAAGCGTGATCGGCCCGTAAACAGCTTCAGTAGGATTACCGGCATCGTACAGGATGTCAAAAGTGTGGAAATAGCTGACCCCCTCCCCGTAATAGGGTTCGGTGGCATTCATGAAATTATAGGTAAAGTGGTCGGGATAAGTATTCAGCGAGGTGTCGGATGGCAGTTGCCTGAGTCTGTTTATTTCGTAGCAGAAATTATAACCAACGGTTGAGGCTTGTCCGCATGAAGCGCCTGCCTGCCTGAAAACCGGCCTGAGGTAGGGCTGGCCCGAGTTGTCGGCCACCGGGGGAAGGCTTGTGTGCTTTGCCTGTTCAGGAAGTTTCAGTCTGGGATAATCCGGAAATGCTGATCCTGGCTGAAAGGAACGGTGTATTCCGTTGCTTTCATATAGTGCGGCCCGATTCCGCAGAGTGGCCTGCTGACAAAAACTGCTTACTGCAGTGCTTGCAGTAAGCAGCAGGGTAATCAGGAATTTCATACCGGATGACTTAATTATAACATTTAGCAGCAACAGGGTTGATTAGGTTACACTCCTCCTCCGGCCTGTTCTTTTGGTATCTGGGATCCGATTTTAGCCGAAAGAAACTCACGGTTCATCCTGGCGATGTTGCTGATGGAAATCTCTTTGGGACATTCGGCTTCGCAGGCGCCTGTATTGGTGCAGTTTCCGAATCCCAGCCGGTCCATTTCGGCCACCATGGCCTGAACGCGCTCTGCCGCTTCGGGTTTACCCTGGGGCAGTAATGCAAACTGCGATACTTTGGCTGAAACAAACAACATGGCTGAAGCATTTTTACATGCGGCTACGCAGGCGCCACAGCCGATACATGCGGCGGCATCCATCGAAAGCTCGGCATTGGCCCTTGGAATGGGAATAGCATTGGCGTCTGGAATTCCACCGGTATTCACTGAGATATATCCCCCGGCCTGGATGATTTTGTCGAAGGCAGTGCGGTCAACAATCAGGTCTTTCAGCACCGGGAATGGTCTGGCCCTCCATGGCTCGATCACGATGGTGTCGCCATCTTTGAACCTGCGCATATGCAACTGGCAGGTAGTGATGGCTTTGTCAGGGCCATGGGGTCTTCCATTGATGTACATGCTGCAGGCTCCGCAGATCCCTTCACGGCAGTCGTGGTCGAAGGCAACCGGGTCTTCACCTTTTACAACCAGCGATTCGTTCAGTATATCCATCATTTCGAGGAAGGAGCTGTTTGGCGAAATGCCGTTTACCTTATAGGTGACGAATTTTCCTTTACTGGTGGCATTTTTCTGACGCCATATCTTGAGTGTAAGGTCCATGTTCGGTAGTTTTTACTTGTAATTCCTCTGTTTTACTTCCACAAATTCGTAGTCAAGCGCTTCCTTGTTGAGCCGGGGTTCGGTATTGTCACCGGTAAATTCCCAGGCCGCCACGTACATCAGGTTCTGATCGTCGCGCAGTGCTTCTCCTTCGGGGGTCTGGTATTCCTCACGGAAGTGGCCGCCGCACGACTCGTTCCGGATCAGCGCGTCACGGGCCATCAGTTCGCCAAGTTCCAGGAAGTCGGCAACACGGCCGGCCTTTTCCAGTTCAGGATTGATCTCATTCATCCCGCCGGTGATTTTCACATCCTTCCAGAATTCTTCCCTCAGTTTTGCTATTTCAACAATTGCTTTTTTAAGCCCGGCTTCATTGCGGCCCATACCTACATATTCCCACATGATATGACCCAGCCGTTTATGGAAGCTGTCAACGGTTTGTTTTCCCTTTACTTCCATCAGTTTCCTGAGCCTGTCTGCTGCCTCTTCTTCAGTTTGTTTGAATTCAGGCAGGTCGGTGGAGAATTTAGGAACCCTGATCTGATCGGAGAGATAATTCTGAATGGTGTAAGGAAGTACGAAGTATCCGTCGGCCAGGCCCTGCATCAGTGCCGATGCGCCCAGACGGTTGGCGCCGTGGTCGCTGAAGTTGGCTTCCCCGATTGCATAAAGGCCCGGAATGGTAGTCATCAGTTCGTAATCAACCCATAGTCCGCCCATGGTATAGTGAACAGCCGGGTAAATCATCATCGGCGTTTCATAAGGGTTCTCATCCACGATTTTTTCATACATCTGGAAGAGGTTTCCATAGCGAGCTTCAATCACTTTCTTGCCCAGACGGTTGATGGCGTCGCTGAAGTCGAGGTAAACAGCCAGACCCGTATCTCCCACTCCGTAACCGGCGTCGCATCGTTCTTTAGCTGCACGTGAGGCCACGTCGCGGGGCACCAGGTTGCCAAAGGCCGGATAACGGCGCTCGAGGTAATAGTCACGGTCTTCTTCTTTTATTTGCGTGGGCTGCAGCTTGCCCTGCCTGATTTTTTCGGCATCTTCCTTGTTTTTGGGCACCCAGATGCGGCCATCGTTGCGGAGGCTCTCACTCATCAGGGTGAGTTTCGACTGGAAGTCGCCGTGAACCGGGATACAGGTGGGATGAATCTGTGTAAAACTCGGGTTTCCGAAAAAAGCTCCGCGTTTAAATGCTTTCCAGATCGCAGTGGCATTTGAGCCCATGGCATTGGTCGACAGGAAAAAAACATTGCCATAACCACCGGTGGCCAGCACTACCGCATGGGCGGCATATCTTTCGATGGCCCCTGTAACCATGTCACGAACGATGATACCCCTGGCACGACCTTCGACAAGCACTACGTCGAGCATTTCGTGTCGGGTATAAAGCTCAACATTGCCCTTTTTTACCTGACGGCTGAGGGCGCTGTAGGCTCCGAGCAGCAACTGTTGTCCGGTTTGTCCACGCGCGTAAAAAGTACGTGAAACCTGTGCTCCCCCGAAAGAACGGTTGTCGAGCAATCCGCCATATTCGCGGGCAAACGGAACCCCCTGGGCCACGCACTGATCGATGATGGCGTTGCTCACTTCGGCCAGCCGGTAGACGTTGGCTTCGCGGGCACGATAGTCGCCCCCCTTGATGGTGTCGTAAAACAGGCGGTAAACGCTGTCTCCGTCGTTCTGGTAATTCTTTGCTGCATTGATACCGCCCTGGGCTGCAATACTGTGCGCCCTGCGCGGGCTGTCCTGGTAACAGAAATTTTTAACCTTAAAGCCCAGTTCGGCAAGGCTGGCAGCAGCGGACGCTCCGGCCAGACCGGTTCCTACAACAATAATTTCCAGTCTGCGCTTGTTTGCCGGATTTACCAGGTTTGTATTTGCCTTGAAATTGGTCCATTTCTCGGCCAACTGTCCTTTGGGTATCTTTGAATTAAGTTCAGCCATATCTGAAGTGCTTTTTTGTCAGTGAATGATTAACTTATGTATATGATCAACGGGATAAGGATAAAACCGCCTGCGATCAGGATGGCCAGCGCCCGGCTGATGCCGAAAACCACCGGCGTATATTTGTTGTGGTTTAATCCCAGCGACTGAATCGCCGAATGAAAGGCGTGATCCAGATGAAATCCCAGGAACAGCAGCCAGAAAATATACATCAACACATAAGGTAAATTCTTGAATTTCTCGATCACCAGCAGACCCATATCTTCATAATGTTTATCACCGATCATAACTCCGGGCATTTCTCCGAATTTAGCCCTGAAGAAAAAGTTGATCAGGTGCAGTATCAGAAACGCCAGGATGATTGCTCCTGTATGGATCATGAACTTCGAGAAGAATGAAGTATGTGAATATCCTTCAACCTTATACCGGGTTGGACGGGCCATCCAGTTCTGTATCTGAAGCACGACCCCTACAAGGATATGAATGATAAAACCTCCGAACAGCACCCATTGCATGGTTTGTATCAAGGGGTTTGTGACCATGAAATGGGCGGCCAGGTTGAACGCTTCCCTGCCGTCGTTTTTCAGAATCAGCAGGTTGATGCTCAGATGAACGATCAGAAAGCTGATCAGGAACAATCCTGCCAGCGCCATAATGATCTTTTTGGTGATGGAAGAGTACTTTAATACCATGAGCGATAATTGATTATTGTTAACAGAAAATTAAATGTTTTTACCGGGTCAGCAAAAAATATGTTCTTACATTTGCTCTGACCCTACATATTGAAACCTGTCAATACTTGGGTTAACAAATTTAACCATTAACAGCGTAAATCCAAGCCCGCGGCTTAAATTAAAATAAATCTAAATTACTTCATCCATGCGATACAAATCCATAGATCCTGATCTGTTCAGGAAAAACCGTGAAAAACTTGAGAAAAAGCTTAAACCCAATGCCCTGGCTGTAATACATGCAAATGATGAAATGCCCCGCAATGGCGACCAGTGTTTTGTTTACAGGCAGAACAGCGATTTGTTTTACCTGACCGGTCTCGATCAGGAAAAATGCATACTTACCCTTTTTCCTAACCATCCGGTTGAAGCCATGCGCGAAATTGTTTTTACAGTCAGAACAAATGACCGGATGGTTACCTGGTATGGTCATAAGTACACACTTGAGCAGGTGACGGAGATCTCGGGTGTGAAAAACGTGCGATGGCTTGATGATTTCGAAGATACTTTCCGTGATCTGATGGCCCGTGCAGAATTTGTATATCTTAATCAGAATGAAAACCCCCGTTTTACCACCGAGGTGCCTTCGCGGGACCTGAGGTTTATGCAGCAACTCAGACATGATTATCCTTTGCACGCATTTGAACGGCTGGCCCCCCTGCTTACCGACCTGCGGATGATAAAGGAATCCGAAGAAATTGAGATGATCAACCGGGCCTGCGAGATTACGGGGGATGCTTTTGGAAGGGTATTGAACTTTGTGAAACCAGGGGTTATGGAATATGAAGTCGAAGCGGAAATTACCCATGAGTTTCTGCGCAACGGGGCATCGGGACATGCCTATCCGCCCATCATTGCATCCGGGGTAAATAATTGCATTCTGCATTATAATCAGAACGATCAGGTTTGCAAAGACGGCGAACTGCTGTTGCTGGATTTCGGGGCTGAATACGGCAATTATGCCGGTGACTGTTCGCGGACCATTCCGGTTAACGGAAAATTCTCTCCCCGGCAACGTCAGGTGTACGAAGCGGTATTGAGGGTGTTGCGCAAGGCATCCAGAATGCTGGTTCCCGGGACCACCATCGATAAGTACCACGCCGAAATCTGCAAGATTGTTGAAAGCGAATTGATTGGTCTGGGGTTGTTCAGCCGTGAGGATGTGGAAAAGCAGGATCCTGAAAACCCGTTGTTCTTCAGATATTATATGCACGGGACTTCACATTTTATGGGCCTGGATGTGCACGACGTCGGAAGCAAGCAGCATCCTTTGCGCAAGGGGATGGTGCTGAGTTGCGAACCGGCCATCTATATTCCGGAAGAAGGTTTTGGCATACGCCTGGAAAATGATATTCTTGTTGATGAAGAACCTGTTGACCTGATGGCCCACATCCCCATTGAGCCGGATGACATTGAGGCCCTGATGGCCCGTTAGTATTGGTTTTTTCAAACACTGCTTATTATAGTTGCCCGTCCATACCCGGGTTGTGACAGGATAGGGGCCTTCTGGGTATGATATTCCGCAGGAATGGAAAGCCCTGATTCCAGGTTTGATAGTAAATATTGCCGGCATTCCGGCTGAAAATGCTATTTTTGTCAGACTGAACACTGATTTTTAAATCTTTAAAACTTAATATATGTTTGCTCCAGGAACATACGCCGGCAGGCGCGAAGCCCTTCGCAGGGAAATCAAATCAGGAATTGCTGTTTTTCCAGGCAACACCGAAGCCGCTTTCAATTATCCGGCCAATACTTACCATTTCAGGCAGGACAGTACATTCAGCTATTTCTTTGGCCTGAATCAGCCTGATCTGGCAGGTATCATCGACTTCGACAGCGGGGCCGAACTGCTCTTCGGTAACGATGTGGATATGGACGACATCATCTGGATGGGTCCACAGCCTTCGATGGCCGACAGAGGGAAACTTGTTGGTATCGATCGTACTGCCCCCCTTCAGGGATTTGGCGATTACATCGCTGAAGCGCTTAATAAAGGGCGCAAAGTGCATTTTCTTCCCCCGTACCGCGGCGAAACCAGGATACAGCTTTGGACGTTGCTGGGCATCCCTGTGGCAGAGCAGAAAGCGGCTGCCTCCGTTGAACTGATCAAGGCGGTCGTTAAACTGCGCAGCATCAAGTCGGCCGAAGAGATTGCCGAAATTGAAAAAATGGTCGATGTGGCTTATCTGATGCACACCACCGCCATGAAAATGGCGCACCCCGGGATTGTAGAGCAGGAAATTGCGGGTACCATCGAGGGGATCGCCCTGGCGAATGCCGGTCCGGTATCATTCCCGGTTATTCTGAGTGTCAACGGGCAGACCCTGCATAATCACTATCATGGCAATACCCTTTCCGAAGGACGCATGATGGTGGTGGATGCCGGTTGCGAATCAGAGGAAAGCCTATACTCAAGCGACATCACCCGTACGGTTCCCGTAGGAGGGAAATTCAACGAGCGGCAGCGCGGAATTTATGAAATTGTGCTGAATGCGAACCTGAAGGCCATTGCCGCCATAAAACCCGGTATTCCCTATCGTGAAGTTCATCTGCTGGCCGCGAAAACCATTGCTGATGGCCTGAAAGCCCTTGGATTGATGAAGGGTGATACCCAGGCAGCGGTTGAAGCCGGCGCTCATGCCCTCTTTTTTCCCCACGGTCTCGGCCATATGATGGGTATGGATGTGCACGATATGGAAAATCTGGGTGAAAATTATGTGGGATATGACGAAGAGATTACCCGCGCATCCCAGTTCGGTACGGCATTCCTCCGCCTTGGCCGCCGCCTGCAACCGGGCTTTGTGCTTACCGTGGAGCCGGGCATCTACTTTATCCCTGCCCTGATTGACCAGTGGAAAGCCGAAGGTAAGTTCACGGAATTTATCAACTACGAAAAGGTTGAAACATATAAGGACTTTGGTGGCATCCGTATCGAAGACGATGTGCTGGTGACTGAAACCGGTAACCGGGTGCTCGGCAGGCCGATACCTAAAACGGTTGCCGAAATTGAAGCCATTATGAAAAAGTAAAAGACCTGTTTCAAACATTTTTCATTTATTCAGTCCCGGCCTGAAGGCGGGAAATTTCAACCGGCCGGGACTGCCATCTTATAATCTTCAAAAATTAAAATGTCGGAATCAATTACTTATCGAAACACCCCGTTATTTTACCGGAAAACCGGGAAAGGGCCTTGGGTTGTGCTGTTGCACGGTTTTATGGAATCGGCGGAGATCTGGAGCGGGCTTGCTGCGGTACTTGAAAAGGAATTCAGTGTATTGATGATTGACCTGCCGGGACATGGCCGGAGTGGTATGCTGGGCGAGGTACACACCATGCCGGATATGGCGGCCGCGGTATCGGCAATTCTCAGATACGAAGGCGTTGACGATTTTGTACTCTGCGGACACAGTATGGGCGGTTATGTTGCTGCAGAGCTGGCTGCCACTTCTGGAAATCATGTTAAAGGAATGGTACTGTTACATTCGCATCTTGCACCCGACGATGAAGTGGCAAAGGAAAACCGCAGCCGGACTATAAATATAGTTAAACTAAATCATACCGGATTCATCCACCAGTTTATACCGGACCTTTTCGCCAATGAAAACAGGGAAAGACTCTCAGGGGAAATAGAAATTCTAACGAACCGCGCGGCTGCCACCCCTCCCAGGTCGATTATCGCATCGCTCGAGGGGATGAAACTCCGGACAGGCAGCCTCGATTTCCTGATTCAGACAGAAATGCCCCTTTACTTTGTAATTGGTAAAAACGACAGCCGGATGCCTTACAATAAGGTGATGGCCCAGGCAATGCTGGGACGAAATGTTCAGGTTATGTTACTTGATAATGTTGGCCACATGGGCTTTCTTGAAGCCCCTGAAAAGGTGTTTCCCGCCCTGCATGATTTCATCAGGCGTTGCTGCGAAAGCTAACGAAGATAGAATCCCATTTTCTCAATGATTTTCATAACCTTATCCGGGAGGAAATACCGGATGTTTTTACCGTTTTTGATTGCTTCGCGGATAAAACTTGCCGATATTTCGATGCGGGGAGCGTTCACCACTGTTATCGAAGGGTGGCTGAGCAGGGGGTGGTCCTCATCTCCATGCCTGGGATAAATCATCAGGCGGTATTGATCGAGCAGCTGTTCGTAATTTTTCCACTTATGAAATGAAGGCAGGACATCTGTCCCTGCAATCAGCACGAACTGCCGGTCGGGGTGTTGCTCGCTCAATCTGGCAAGGGTATCAATGGTGTAGGATGGCCTGGGCATCCGGAATTCGATATCCGAGACCCTGAAACGCTCATCATTTTCAATGGCTGCTTCCACCATTTCGAGGCGGTACTGGTCCGAAAGAAGGGTTGCCTTGTCTTTCAGCGGATTGTGAGGTGACACAATAAACCATACTTCTTTCAATCCGCCGAATTCAACCATAAATTCAGCGATACACAGATGCCCGAAGTGAATGGGGTTAAAGGATCCGAAAAACAGTCCGGTTAGCTTAGATGGAGTCGGTTTTCCCGGTTTGTTCATAATGTTTAAGCATCTTTATCAACCGGGACATGTAAAGATATGGTCCCTGCAGCAGGATGGTATTTCCATCAACCCGTGCCCTGAATTTGCGCATTCCGAGGATCAGGAAATTTCCCGGCTCCGGTCTGAAAAGCATAAAGCCTTTGGCATGCACGGGCTGGCGATAGCCCAATTGTGACATAATGTAAGACAGGATGCGATCAACTTCCCGCACATCATCAAACACTGCGCGCATTTTTCTCCTGGCATACAGGGCGGCAAAGAACAGTGAAGCCGGAATTACAGAAAAGTATAATACAGGAGAATTCAGCCACATGGAGAGGATGTCGGAGAGCCCGGTGCTGGTTCGTTGTGCCTGAATGCCTGCACCCATGACCAGAAGCACTGAAAAGAAAATAAGTGCAGCAAAAGTTGTGGAAGCAAAGGAAGTGCCCCTGCCCGGAAGGTGCTCAATCTCTTTTATTTTATAACGGAAATCTGATTTCTGATGAACTGCCGGTCTGCCGATTTTGAATTCATCGCGGTAAATGGAGAGGGTTTTATATACGTTATGACTTCCCGGAAGGTTTTCAATCTCAACATCCCGGTATTCAACTACCTTAAGATCAATCATCTTGCTGATGGCCGAATACATGGCATTCGACATGCAGATACATCCCGGTTCTGCCATGGCCTGCAGCCTGGCAACCACATTCACCTGCTCGCCGATCACCACGGAATTACGGACTTCCGCTTTACCTTTGTGCAATCCTATACTTACCAGAAGCCGCCTGGGTTTTTCCTTATTCCGGTTAAACGCTTTGAGCCGCTCAAGAAAGTCAACTGCACACAGATAGGCATCGTTAACCGACACAAAGGAGGCGAGTACTGAGTCGTCAAGCCTCTTTACCAGATGCCCGTTGTACTCGGTGATGACCTGCTGTGAAATTTCATTATGTCTGGCCAGCAACTCAAGGGCCTCTTGCTCATCAAGCTCAAGAAGCCTTGAATAACCGCGAATGTCAGAAAACATTAATGCCACTTCTGCTTTTTGCATTAGTAAATCAATATTTTGGCTTCAGAAATTCTGTGACCACCTTGTGGGCTTCTTTTTTTGCAGTTTCAAGATCATTGTTCACCAGGATGTAATCGAAGCGGGGTGCAAAACCAAGCTCCCAGCGGGCCTTTTCCATCCGCCTGTTTATCGTCTCTTCCGAATCTGTTTTTCTGAATCTGAGGCGATTCTCCAGTTCTTCGAGTGAAGGTGGCGAAACAAACACCGATAAAGCCCGGTCGCCGAAATAATTTTTTATATTCAATCCGCCAACGACATCAACATCAAATATAATGTTTTTTCCCTGATCCAGCAAAATTTTTACCTGCGATTTTAATGTACCGTAAAAATTTCCTTCATATACTTCCTGCCACTCAAGCAGATCACCCTCTTCGATTTTTTTTCGGAATGCTTCGGATGTGATAAAAAAATAGTCTTTCCCATCAACTTCATTGGGCCTTATCTGCCTGCTTGTGGCAGAAACGGAAAATCCAAGATTAAGTCCGGAAGCCAGCAGGTATTTCACGATGGTGGTTTTACCTGCCCCCGAAGGTGCCGATACAATGATTAATTTCCCTTCCGATTCTTTTGGTTTATTCACGATCAGAGAATGTTGGCAAGTTGTTCCTTGATTTTTTCCAGTTCATCCTTCATCCTTACTACCAGCTTCTGAATGTCGGCATCATTGGCCTTTGACCCCATGGTGTTGATCTCTCTTCCTATTTCCTGCGACACAAAAGAGAGTTTTCTTCCATTGGAGGCATCCTCAATAAGGGTCTCGAGAAAATATTTGCAATGCTTGGCAAGCCTGACTTTTTCCTCGGTGATATCCAGTTTTTCAAGATAATATATAATCTCCTGCTCAAACCGGTTGGTATCGAAATTGTTATTATCAATAAAATCAGCAAAACTGTTGCGGAGTTTTTCACGGAGTTGCAGGTTCCGGTTTTGTTCGAAAGGCTCAACCTCAGCCAGCAGGGATTGTATGGTTTTAATCCTGAGAATAAAATCTCTTTCCAGGAGCTCACCTTCATGTTTTCTGAATTCGTCCAGTTGCTGCAATGCTTCATTCAGCGAAGTGAATATCGAATTCCATTCCTCCACGGTTATTTCCTCCTTCGAAAGTCTGGTTACTTCAGGCATCTTCATTACAACTGACAGCAGATTTTCTTCACTTGCGCCCAGTTCCCTGGCTAATGAACTCAGTTCATTGTAATATGAAACGGCAACCGGCCTGTTGATGACGGCCGGCAGATCGGTGCCTGTAAAATCAATGTTTCCGGTAAGTTCTACCTTGCCTCTTTCAAGCATCCGGTTTACAACTGCCCTGATCTCCGGCTCATTGTCCCGCAGCGCAGGGTGCAGCCTCAGGTTCATGTCAAGTTGCTTGCTGTTAAGCGATCTGATTTCAAGGGTTACCGACTTTCCGTTGAGTTTGGCAACAGCTTTGCCGTAACCAGTCATTGACCTTAGCATTGGCACATTTTTATTACAAAGGTACTACTATTCTTTTTGAGCAGTCATGCCTTTGCATTATTTATCAGAACAGCCGCTTCCTGCACCCTTAGCGTGTATCTGAATTTTTTATTTCAGTTTCTGAGGGATAGCAGAAAAGGGGGCCGGGTTAGCCAGCTGGCTGACATGAATTCTGCATCAAAACAATATGCTTTTGACTCTGAAAGAATCCTTCACGGATTGATCCCCTGACTTTACAGTTATTGTGAAACCTGCCGGATGGGATTCAGTGAGGTGTCAAAAGGGATTCCGGGTTTATCCGTTTGATAAAAATGGCACTTCAATTAAGCAGTTATCAATACATTTGTATAAATTTACATTTTTCTGTTGTTCTGTAAAGATTGACGGCAGGTAGCAAATGTCTGTTAATGCCAGACGCTATAACCAGAGGAAATTATGATACGCACTGTAATTATTGATGATGAAGCCCGGTCAAGAGAAACGATCCGGGAAATGATAAGGCTTTATTGCTCAAATGCTGAGGTTGTTGCCGAAGCCGAGGATGTGAGGTCCGGGATATCTGTTATAAGGGCTCAAAAACCCGACCTTGTGATCCTGGATATTAAGATGCCTGACGGTTCAGGGTTTGATCTGCTGAGGCAGATCATGCCGGTAGATTTCCGGGTGATTTTTGTCACCGCTTTTGAAGAGTATGCAATCAAGGCGTTCAAATTCAATGCGGTGGATTACATTACCAAACCGGTAGATCCTATTGAGCTTCAGGTAGCGATTGATCGCGTTTCAAAAATCATTGAAACCGGCAACATCAATAACCAGCTTCAGAAGATGATGGATGGTTTTGGAAAACCTGCGCCGCAGGATAACAAAAAGATCATTCTGAAAACCGCTGATACCATTCATGTGCTGGAATTTGATGACATCCTGAGGTGTGAGTCGGATCGTAATTATACGGTATTTATTCTCGAAAATGGTGAGCGTATCATGGTTTCCAAATCTATCAAGGAGTATGAGACGGTTCTGGAAGAAAACAATTTTTGCAGGATTCATCAATCGCACATCATTAACCTCGCGCATTTACGAAAATTCAAAAAGGATGAATTAATCTGTGTTCTGAAAGATAACTCGGAAATTCCGGTTGCATACCGTAAACGGGACGATCTGCTGAAAGTGCTACGCAATCTTTAGCCTTTTTAAGCGGATTCCGGCATTTTACCCTACGCATGATAAAAAAAGCTTTACGGATATTCATTTGGTAACATTCGTACTTCTTATTTGAATATTATTGCAAAATACAACGCAATGGACTTATTAAAACCGGTTGAGCATTTATTCAATTGATGTATATATTATGGAAAGGAATATTATGATTCTTAGTTTATTGGGATTATTGCGGAAATGCCCTGCGGCGCATCGTTCTAAAGGTTGTGTTTGCCGGGGTGCTGTAAGGCATTTTGGCCTTCACGAAGCATATACCTGTTTGCAGGCCATGGATGACAAATTTTTATCAATGCTGCTTCAGCAGCATCAGGCATGTTTGGGGCAGGGAGAAAGCAGTCTTGCCGGAAACGCGAAACAAAAATATATTATCAATAATTAAATATATATATGCTTGCGCCATTTCATTTTGTCAGATTCAAATCAAGTGTGATAAACGGAGGAAGCTTGCTGCATCCCGAATCGATTGAAATAGATGAAACATTTGTTACCTTAAGAAAGAAAAGAGGCCCTTTTTCAGGGATGAAATCAATATCAATTCCCATTCTGAATGTTATCAATGTTGAGGTAAGTCCAAAAGCCACCGGGGCTGATATTTTAATTGAATCCTTCGCCAAACGCCAGATCGAGGGCAGGGGTTTTTCGCCTTCCGCCGCCCGGAAGATAGAACGCTTATTACGGGAATATGCACCAAGGTGCAGATAAATAAAACTTGTCAGCCCGGCCAGGTTCCTTTTTGTAGTCCTTTTTTAACAGGGCACTATCCCTTGTTTTGCATAGATACCTTTGATTTCATAACTTTGCCTTTCAGGGAAACAATATAGCAACGATCAGATGAAGCCCCGCGGTCAGCATGCTTCAATGCTTTTTGATGACCCGGCCATGTTCCAGCAAGCTATGCTAAACGACATTGCCGGAGCCAGGAGTTATATATTCCTGGAGTTTTACCGTATCGGGGATGATTCGGTAGGGGAACGTTTCAGGGATTTGCTGGTACGAAAATGTAAGGAAGGGGTAAAGGTTAAGCTTCTGCTCGACTCATGGGGGACCAGTCTGCCGGAATCATTCTTTGAGCAGTTCAGGCAATTTGGAGGCGAGGTACGTTATTTTAAGAAAATCAAATTCTTTATTGACTTTTTTACAAAGAACCACCGCAGGAACCACCGGAAGCTTTTAATCATTGATGATCAGATCTGTTACATTGGTTCGGCAAATCTGACGGCCTATTCCATGAAATGGAGAGAGTTGATGCTACGGGTGGAAGGTCCGCTGGCGCAGGTTTTCCGAAAAACATTCAACGACAGTGCGAAGATTTACAAAAAGTATATCTTCAATAAGTTTGCATACAAGCGTACTATTTTTTACCGTGGGTTTGAAATTGTTCAGGATCTTCCATCCATATACAGGCAGCAGATAAAAAAGCGTTACGAGAAGTTGCTTCAGAAAGCCAGAAAATCGGTTTATATTGAAACACCTTATTTTCTTCCGGGATATAAACTCCGGCGCTACATGATGCAGGCCGCCCGGCGGGGAGTTGAAGTGAATGTTATTATCCCCCTGCATTCCGATGTAAGATCAGTTGATCTTCTCCGCAGCAAATACATGGGTTTTTACTATAACAGCAAAATCCGGATCAGATTTTATACTCCGGGAAACCTGCATGCTAAATGTGTTCTGGTGGATGATGAAACCTTTGCCATTGGTTCGGCAAATTTCGATTATCGCAGCTTCAGGTATCAGCACGAGATTATGTTATTTGGAAAGGACCGCGAAATAGTGAGTTTGCTGAAGGGCCATATCGAAAAAACGCTGACAGACTGCATTGATTTTGACTATGAAGCCTGGCTTCGCCGGCCGGTGCTCGAAAAAGTTTTCGGCTGGATGCTTATTCCTTTCCGGCATTTGTTTTAATGCCGGCCGGGCGGTTTACAAGGTAAACGCCCGCAAAAATCAATATTCCGGCAACTATTTTGGCCGTGCTCAACGCTTCACTGAACATGAAAATCCCAATTGCGGCCGCTATCACCGGTTGCATGTAAATGTAATATCCTGCCACCCCGGCGCTTAAGGCCTTCAGCGAAAAAGTCGTGAGCAGATAAGCCAGGAAGGTTGTTCCCACAACGATATAGCCCAGCGAAAGCCATGCAGAAGGGGTGAAGCCCTGCCAGTTTATGCTGAAGGCGTCTTTTGCACTGAAAGGGATTACCATCAGAAAGCCGTAGAGAAAAACCCACTTCATCACAGTAACAGCGTTGTATTTCATCATCAGCGGCTTTACCAGCACAAGGTAGAGGCTATATGCGGTGATGTTTATCAGGATAAGTGTATTGCCGAGAAGCTGATTTTCTGCTGCTGCCGGACCAGATCCCTGTAAAATCAATAGAATTGCCCCTGCACCACCTGCCAGGATGCCGGCAATTTTCGGAGTGGTCACTTTTTCACCTGCTATGACGGCAGAAAACGCGATTACCATGAGAGGGCTGCCGGCATGAATCAGGGAAGTGTCGACCGGGCTGGTGTAGTTGAGGCCTGTAAAAAAGCAAATCTGGTTTATGGCGATGCCCAGGAGGCTGCAAATGATCAGTTTAATATGGTCGGAGCGGTAAATTTTTAACGGTTGCATACTTGCAGATAACAACCAGAATAGGATCATGGCCGCAAAACCACGTACAAATATAATCTGCATCGGTTGCATGGTGCCCGGCATCAGCCCTTTGGCAATCCAGTAGTTGGCGCCGAACAACAATCCGGAACCGAACAGCGCAGCGTGGGCTTTTATTTTTATCTTTTCCATGCAATCAATCTAACTGCGGCAAAGGTCGTGATAATATCGGCGAAATGAAAAAGCCGCAGTTTTCATGTAACTGCGGCTTTTTTGGGTGAGTATATTGAGTTTATGAGATTGCGATTTCCCTGCTGAGTTTCACTTCTTTCTTTACCGGAATGTGAATTTTCAGGATGCCATTCTGATAGTCGGCTTTGATGTTGTCGGTATCTACGGTTTTGGGAAGTACAAAGCGTTTGCTGATTTCTCCGGCACCGAATTCCCGGCGAAGGTATTTTTCATTCTCAGGTTCCTTGTTTTTTTCTGCAGCCGATATATTGAGTACCTGCTGCTCCAGGTTAATATTAAAGTCTTCCTTCATATAACCGGGAACAGCCAGTTCAATGAAAAAAGCATTATCCTGTTCGTAAATATTGGCCGGTGGATTGCAGCTGTTGCAGTTGCGCGAGGGATTGCTGAAAAACTGGCCATATGTATTGTTCATGGCCGGATGGTTATGAAAGCGGATAAGTGTCATGGGTTGGTCCTCCTTGATGTTGGTTTTTTATTTTTTTAATGTGTTTATTCCCGGTTTTTCAACTACCGTGCCAGCCGGAAAACAGCAATGATGGTACAAGAAAAAGCGACAAAATGACATATTTGGCTTGGTATATAATGACAATATGGCGCATTAGGGGCTGTTTTTTCCCTGCCCGTACTTTGCTGAATCAGAAGGAATCATTAGGCGTTGAGCAGATTTTCTTTTTTGTTTGTTTAATCAATAGCTGCAGACCTTAACTTTGCTTTTCGAAATTTACGCTTATGCCCAGCCAGCAACGACGTATTCTGAATCTTTTTGCTTTCCGGAGAATCATCATTCCGGTAATTCTCGGACTGGGTGTAATTATTTACATGATTGCCGGTGACCTTACCCATAGCGATCTGGCTTCCATTAACTGGCGATGGCATTCGGTATATTTTTTTATGCTTGCCTTCCTGATGATGGTGATCCGGGATCTTGCCTATATGTACAGGATCCGCCTCCTTACAGGGGAGGTACTCAACTGGAGAAAATCCTTCGAAGTGATCATGCTGTGGGAGTTTGCTTCCAGTGTTACCCCCTCGGTGGTCGGAGGGTCGGCCATTGCTGTTTTTATCTTAAGTAAGGAGAAACTCGGAACAGGCAGATCTACAGCCATTGTGGTGGTTACTGCGATGCTGGACGAGATGTTTTACATAGTAATGGTGCCGGTTATTTTTATATTGGCCGGGTACGAAAGGCTTTCCGTAACCGGCAAAGTTTTTACCATGCTTGGTGCCGATTTCAGCCCAATGGGCATTTTCTTTATCGGATTCACACTGATCGTAATTCTGACCTTATTGCTTGCATACGGCATTTTATTTAATCCCGGCGGATTCAAATGGTTGCTGATGCGGATTACCTCATTGAAACTTTTCCGGAAGTTCAGGGAAGGTGCCGAAGTTACGGGTGATCAGGTAATCATTACCTCCCGTGAGCTGCGAGACAAAAATTCCATTTTCTGGCTAAAGGCATTCGGAGCGACGATCTTTTCCTGGACAGCCCGTTTCTGGGTTGTGAATTTCCTGATTATGGCGTTTACCGGTTCTATCGCTTTTTCGGAGAATATGCTGATTTATGCCCGCCAACTGATGATGTGGGTAATTATGCTGATAAGTCCTACTCCGGGCGGAAGCGGAATTGCAGAATATTTTTTCCCGGTATTCCTCCGGGAATTCATTGCAGGACCGGCCGGCGACCTTACCACACTGGTAGCTTTGTCGTGGCGGCTGATCAGTTATTATCCCTACCTGATCATTGGTGCAATTGTTTTACCATTGTGGCTCAGGCGGGTGTACCTGGGACGGAAGCTGATCCGGTTCAGGAAAATGAAAAAGGCCCCTCAGCAATGAAATGCAGAAAGGGCCTGTTCGGTTGGTTTTATTAAGACTTCTTATCCGCAGTGGAAATATTGCTCCACCAAAGACATGATTTTTTCCTTTTTACAGCTGATTTCTTCACGAAGGTGTTCGTCCTTATAACTCCTTAATTTCCGGGCTACCCCGTCGATCACTCCTTGTGAAAATACGCCGTATTTCAGATAAATTTCTGCCTGCTGCTCAAGCATTGCAGCCGATTCCCAGCATGAAACAGGAAGTTTGTTGAGTTCAGCCAGCCTTTCTTTATTTTTCTCATCGAAGATATTTACATCCACATAGGTTTTTTCGGCTTTCTGAAGGGCGTCTTTCATTTCCAGACCGTGTCTTGCGGCAACGGTCAGTCCGGCCAGCAACAGGTAAATATCTGCGGAGCCGTCGGGGCAGCGGAATTCAACAGTCTGGAGTTGTGACAGATCATCATCGGTGGGTTTTTCAAGAGGGTTGGCATGATAAATCATGGAGTTACCCCCTGTCCAGCCCAGGGGAACCCTTACCAGTACGCTGCGGTTGCGGTCGCCCCAGCAGATGTTGGTGGGTGCTTCCTGATGCGGGACCAGCCTGAAATAGGAGGTGGGGTTGGAATTACCAAATGCCGTAAGTGAAGGGGCAAGCTCAAGGTAACCGGCGATGGCCTTGCGCGCAGTATCGCTCAGCTTTCCGTTTGCTACCATCTGGTTTTTGCCGTCCTTCACAAGCTTGGTGTGAATGTGTAATCCGCTTCCGGCTTTGCCAACCGTGATTTTTGGGGCAAAAGTCACGGTAACACCATATTTATAAGCCAGTGAGCGGAGAATCCATTTGGCTATAACCAGCTGGTCTGCGGCTTCTTCAAGATTAGTTGGCATAAATTCAATCTCGTTCTGCTCGTATAATTTCCCGTCCTGAGAGAAATTCCCGACTTCGGAATGACCGTATTTTATCAAACAGCCGGCTTTGGCCATGGCAGTCATGGCTTCGGTGCGCAGTTGCTCCCACTTGGCAAATGGGAAGGATTCATGGTACCCTTTCTGGTCCACTGCCCTGAAAAGGTCTTCTTCTTCGCTGATTACGTAGTACTCCAGTTCACCCATTACATTGAAAGTATACCCGGTTTTTTCTTTCAGTGCCTTATGGGCCTTGCGCAGGATGTATTCAGGGGAGCTTTCGAGTGGCTCGCCGTCTTTGTTGTAATATGAGCAGAGGATGTCAAGCGCGGGCACATCCGAAAACGGATTCACAAAAGCAGTCCTGTAACGCGGAACAACGTAAAGGTCGCTCGACCCTGCCTGTATAAACGGGAACAGGCTTGACCCGTCAACCCTTTCACCTGTAGTCAGGATGGAGTTAAGGTGATCGCGTGAACTGATTACAAAATTGAGGGTCTTCAGCCTGCCATCGCCTCCGGTGTACCTGAAGTTGACCATCTCAATGTTATGGTCTTCAATGTATTTAATGATGTCGGCTTTTGTAAATTCTTCCGCGGATTTGTTCAGATATTGTACAAGCGGATTCGGGTTTAATTCTGTGAAAACAGTCATATTATTGAAGTTTTATGAGTTATTCCGGCAGTCTGCAAAGCATATTCAGGTTTTTTCTTTGACCAGGCTCAGTTGAAAAAGTGCTCAAAATTAGAAAGTTTTTATTACAAAGCACATCCTGACTGTTTTTTACACCAGGTGAAATATTCGACAGTTTTTCAATGACCAGAAAAAGCTAAATGGTACTTTTGCGCATCTAATTTTTCTTGTAATGAATCAGAGTGAGATAATCTTCTTCTCGGTCTTTATCACTGTTATTACAGGGGTCCTGCTCCTGGACCTTGGTGTTTTTGACAGAAGAAACCATGTGATCCCTTTCCGGGAAGCTCTTTTCTGGACTTTGCTCTGGATCGCTTTTTCGCTGGGATTCTATGTACTGCTGATTACCCATGGGGAGTGGATACACCTGGGCAATAAAGGTGCGGTTCAGGACCTGCAGCTTCTGGTCTCCAAATACGGACATCCGGTAAAAATTGACGGATTGGCATACCCGGAAGCACTTAAGATTTACAAGAATAATCTTGCCCTGGAATTTCTTACCGGCTACCTGATTGAGAAAGCCTTATCGGTAGACAATATTTTTGTCATGGTCATGGTTTTCTATGCGTTTGGCGTCGAGCCACGGTATTACCGCCGCGTTTTGTTCTGGGGAATTCTGGCCGCCATTGTGCTCAGGTTTGCCTTTATATTCTCTGCCTCTGCCATTATACAGCAGTTTGCCTGGGTACTTTATCTTTTTGGCGCTTTATTGATTTTTACCGGGGTAAAGATGTTTATCACACGCAACCAGAAAGAGAAAATAGATGCCGCCACCCATCCGGTGGTCAGATTCGCTTCGAAGTATCTTCCTGTATACCCGGTATTCGTGAGGCATCATTTTTTTATCAGGAAGAGTGGCAAAAGATATATTACACCCCTGTTTATAGTTTTGATGGTTATTGAATTCACTGACCTGATTTTTGCGGTGGATTCCATCCCGGCAATCTTTGCTGTAACCAAAGACCCCTATATTGTTTTCTTTTCCAATGTTTTTGCCATTCTTGGTCTCAGGGCTTTGTTTTTTATGGTGGTCAACATCATTGATATTTTCCGTTACCTGAAAACCGGTCTCTCTGTATTGCTGGTATTCATCGGCGTTAAAATGCTGACGCACCACTGGCTGAAAGAAATCGGCTTTTCCACCGCACACTCGTTGTATATCATTCTGATAATTCTCGGCGTAAGTATTGGCGCTTCACTGCTCTTTCCGGAGAAAAAGGCGGCCTGATGATCTGGACGACATAGTTGAAGACCGCGGTGAACGGTGAAATATTTGATTCTTTGATTTTCGACGCAGTCACAGACTAAGCCGCACTGAGAAATAAAAAAGCCGGAAAGTTATCCGGCTTGTGAGCCACTCAGGGGACTCGAACCCCCGACCCGTCTCGTCACGCTTTGCGCGACGAGACTGCTCTGCCATTATTTTTCTTAAATTCGTTTATGGGGAATAAAAAAGCCGGAAAGTTATCCGGCTTGTGAGCCACTCAGGGGACTCGAACCCCCGACCAATCTCGTCACGCTTTGCGCGACGAGACTGCTCTGCCATTATTTTTCTTAAATTCGTTTATGGGGAATAAAAAAGCCGGAAAGTTATCCGGCTTGTGAGCCACTCAGGGGACTCGAACCCCCGACCCGTCTCGTCACGCTTTGCGCGACGAGACTGCTCTGCCATTATTTTTCTTAAATCCGTTTATGGGGAATAAAAAAGCCGGAAAGTTATCCGGCTTGTGAGCCACTCAGGGGACTCGAACCCCCGACCCGTCTCGTCACGCTTTGCGCGACGAGACTGCTCTGCCATTATTTTTCTTAAATCCGTTTATGGGGAATAAAAAAGCCGGAAAGTTATCCGGCTTGTGAGCCACTCAGGGGACTCGAACCCCCGACCCGCTCATTACGAATGAGCTGCTCTACCGACTGAGCTAAAGTGGCAAAAAGCCTGCCTGGAAATAACAAGCAGGCTTGGTCGTTGGTCGGGATGACAGGATTCGAACCTGCGGCCTCTTCGTCCCGAACGAAGCGCGCTACCGGGCTGCGCTACATCCCGAGGGAACTTTTATGATTCAGGGCTGCAAAAGTAATAATTTCCCTGGTTTACAAGCTAAAATTTTATGATTATTTTTTGCAGTCTTACTTGTTTGCTAAAACTGTGATGCCTGGAACTGTATGAAAAATGTTTGCCATTCCTGATTGATTGTTGAATCCTGAGTCGCTGATAAAAATCCGAACGCCCGTTTCAGTGAAGAAACGGGCGTTCATTTGTGTCTCCCCGGAAGGACTCGAACCTTCGACCCAATGATTAAGAGTCATTTGCTCTACCAACTGAGCTACGGAGAGTTTTTTGTTCGGGGCTGCAAATTTACGATGTTTTTAAATAAATCGATAAATTTTCCTGTTTTTTTGTGCCCGGCCGGATAATATTGGGTCATTCGTTATTTGAAGTACCGGAGTTAAAGATGAACTTTGTATTCCGTAGTGTAATTGTGAAAGATTTTCACTAATGGGGTCACAGTGTTTAATAATCTTCTCTGTGTTGCTCTGTGATGCCTCGGTGACCTCCGTGTAAATGATTGTTTCACAGAGATTCACGGAATAGTCACAGAGGCTCACAGAGTATAGTATTCTTCACAGTGATACCTCAGCAAGCTCTGTGAAACTGTTTTTTTTACATAGATCCAACGAGTCACATTTTGAGGGACAAACCTTTAACCCGACTATATACTTTATCTCTTACAAATATTTGGTTTTTATTTCCTGATGGCATTCGTGGTGGCATGAAACCTGCATAGTATTTATCAAATAACCCAAAGTATCAACTTGCGAAGCTGTTTATTGTAATCAGGCGATCACTTAGTTATCTGTACTTCAATATGAAGGTTGA
The DNA here is from genome assembly GCF_001192835.1 of Lentimicrobium saccharophilum. NCBI lineage: Bacteria > Pseudomonadati > Bacteroidota > Bacteroidia > Bacteroidales > Lentimicrobiaceae > Lentimicrobium > Lentimicrobium saccharophilum. Next base: position 2,147,070 of record NZ_DF968182.1, on the reverse strand, counting down.
CTATAATGGACTGGTTAGCCGGTTTGTTGATTTTGCGGTGATAACTCCGGGGTCGCGTTTGGAATTAAGGCTTCTGAATTACCTAACTTTGTCATGTCCAAAAACCGGTGTTTTCAGGAACACTTCCGGGCTTCGGTTGTTTGATGTTAGCAACGGCCGGGTATGTGTTGCATGGCCGGTTTATCAGAATATTGCGTCATGGAAATGAAAAAAAAGCATGAAAAGGAGTCTTTCGATTCTGCCCTCAAGGTTCAGGAAGGGATTCCACAGCCGCCGGTACTGAATGAAACTGCTGTAACCAGGTTTAAAAGGACCCGCAAACAACTGCCTTCTGTGGAAGCGTTTATGGAAGGGATCCTGAACTTTAACCGTACCCTTTTCAGTCAGGCGATCACCCTTGTAGAAAGCGCTTTGCCTGAGCATCAGGCGCTGGCCCAGGAGATTATCGCCCGCTGCCTGCCGCATGCCGGTAAATCGGTGCGCCTGGGGGTAACCGGGGTGCCGGGAGCGGGAAAGAGTACGTTTATTGAAGCCCTCGGTACTTATCTGACCGGTAACGGTCACAAGCTGGCGGTACTGGCCATTGATCCCAGCAGTTCGCGTTCCAAAGGCAGCATTTTGGGCGATAAAACCCGAATGGAAGGGCTTTCGACCCACCCCAACGCATTTATCCGGCCTTCGCCCTCGGCCGGCTCGCTGGGCGGCGTGGCACGCAAAACCCGGGAAACCATTATTATCTGTGAAGCTGCCGGGTTTGACACCATCATCGTTGAAACTGTCGGAGTCGGCCAGTCAGAAATTGCCGTGCACTCCATGGTTGATTTCTTTCTGCTGCTGATGATTTCCGGTGCCGGCGACGAACTGCAGGGCATCAAACGCGGGATTATGGAAATGGCCGATGCCATTGCCGTAAATAAAGCCGACGGCGACAATAAAAGCAGGGCGCAGATTGCCTGTACACAAATCAAAAATGCACTCCACCTGTTCCCTCTGCCTGAATCGGGCTGGTCTCCTCCGGCCATAACCTGTTCATCCCTTATGGGCGATGGTATACCGGGGGTCTGGGATACCATTACGGAATATATCCGCTTTACCCAGACCAACGGCTATTTCCGCCTCAAGCGCCAACAGCAGTCAAAGCAGATTATGATAGACAGCATAGACCAACGGTTGCATGATCATTTTTACCTTAATCCGGAAATAAAAACCGCCCTCCGGCAGATAGAACACAAAATGCTGGCCGATCAGGTGACACCCTATCAGGCGGCAGCGCAACTGCTCGAACTGTATTTCAGGGCAATGGGTAAGTGAACAGAGTGAGCTTTAATAAAAAGGCCTGCAGCTTACGTTTATTATACTGCAGGCCTTTTCGTATATTTATAGTATATCAGAGATTTTCGTTGTAGTAGTTGGCCAGTTTCCTGAACAGGTGTGCCCGGTCAATGCCTCTTACGTTGTGTTCATGTGTGGGATAGACAAAATAATCCACCTGTTTCTGCTTTTCCACGGCTGTTTTCAGGAATTGGAGGCTCTGCTGCCAAACCACAGTGTTGTCGAGTGCGCCGTGAATGATCATCAGTTTGCCATCCAGCTTTCCGATATGGTTCATCAGGCAGGCTTCGTTGTAGCCGTCAGGGTTCTGTTCAGGGGTGTCCATGTATCTTTCCCCGTACATTACTTCGTAGTATTTCCAGTCGGTAACGGGTCCGCCGGCAGTGGCAACCCTGAATACTTGAGGGTTTTTCAGTTTGAGGGTGATGGCCATAAAGCCGCCGTAGCTCCAGCCGTCGACGCCTATGCGTGTGGAATCGACGAATGACAGTGATTTCAGGTATTCAACCCCTTTCATCTGATCGGCCATTTCAAGCACCCCGAGGCGGCGGTGGATGGCACTTTCAAATTCAAATCCCCGGTTGGCCGAGCCGCGGTTATCGAGTGTAAACACCACATACCCCTGCTGCGCCATATAGTTGAGGAAGTGACCGGCGCCACCCAGCCAGCTTTCGGTAACCAGCTGGGCATGCGGACCTCCGTAAACGTAGATAAAGACCGGGTATTTCTTTGCCGGATCAAAGGCGGCGGGTTTGATCATTCTGCACCAGAGGTCGGTGCCATCGTCAGCTTTCAGCGTAAAAAGGCTGGTTTCGCCCAGAAGGTAATCTTTCAGCGGATCGGAGGAAGTGAACAGGGTTTTTACTTCTTTGCCTTTCAGGTCGCCGGCAAAGATGCGGGCAGGAGTATCCAGGTTGCTGTACCGGCTGATGAAGAACCTGCCATCGGGTCGGATGTTGACGTTGTGCGTGCCTTTCTGCCCGGTGAGCAGGGCGGTTTTTCCAGAAGAGATTTCCAGATAGTAAAGGCGGTTTTCGAGCGGACTGGCGGCCGTTGAAGTGTAAAAAAGCCCCTTGCCGGAAGCGTCGAAACCCTCCAGACCGGTGACCACCCAGGGGCCTTTGGTCAATTGTCTGACCAGCTTCCCATCTGTATTATACAGATAAAGATGGTTGTAGCCGTCACGCTGACTCTGCCAGATAAACTGTCCGGGATTGTCAGGAAGAAAGGTCATTGGGTTTAGCGGCTCGACATAGCGGTCGTTTTTCTCTTCAAACAGCGTTCTAATGAAATCGCCTGTGCCGGCATCGTATTGGTTCAGCCACATATGGTTCTGGTCGCGGTTGAGCACGGCGATATAAATGGTTTTCTCGTCGGGACTCCATGCGATATTGGTTAGGTATTGTTCTTCAGGTGTGCCGGTTTTTACAAAAATGGTTTTACCTGTTCCGGTATTGAAAATACCCAGGGTTACATGATGACTTTTCATGCCGGCCATCGGGTAACGGATATTGTCTGCTTCGGCCACCCTTGCGGTGATATCCACAAGGGGATACTCTGTTACCATGGTTTCATCCATTCTGTAGAATGCCAGCAATCTGCCGCCCGGCGACCAGAAGGTGCCTTTGCTGATGCCGAATTCGTTGCGGTGCACCGACTGCCCGTTTACGATGCCCTTATCCGTGTCTGCAGTTACGGCAACCTGAGTAGTCCCGGTGGCTATGTAAAGGTTATTTCCGATGGTATAGGCGATATAACGGGTGTCGGGGGCCTGATCGGTATTTTCGGCGAGGGAATCCACAGCATTTACCACCTTCAACAGCCTTCCGGTGGTTTGGTATTCTAACCACTGATTGTTATGGGTGAAGCTGAGGGAGGTTTCATCTTTCCATGTGAAGAATGGCAATCTTTTTACTGTTTTTAATCCGGCTTTTTCCAGAATTTCGTTAAGTTCACTGGTCTTCAGGAGGGTGTCGGTCGTTTCGTTTTTCAGGTTGCCCTGCAGGAGGTTGTTTCCTTCCTGCCAGGTATAAAATTCTGAATTACCTTTCCATTGCAGGTTTGAGAGGCCGCCAGGGTAAAGGCTGCGGTTCGACATGATCTCTTCGGGGACAAGCATTTTATCCTGAGCAAAAAGAAGTGAACTCAGGAGCAGAAGTGAGATGAGGGGTAGTTTTTTAAAAAGCATGGGATTGAAAAATTTGAGTGACGGATTTTTTATTTACCTATAGCGCTGCACATTTCGGCAATAAGTGATGGATTGTGTTCGGTGGCATTGCCGATAATCAGGAGGTCGGCGCCGGCATCGGCGCTGGCTGCTGCTTTTTCGGGAGTCCGGATACCGCCCCCGACAAGCAGGGGGATAGATAGGCTTTGTTTAACCTGGCTGATCATACTTTCTGAAACGGCATTCAGGGCCCCGCTGCCGGCATCCATAAAGATCAGTTTCAGCCCCAGCATTTCGCCGGCCATGGCAGTGCAGATGGCGATGTCGTTTTTGTCGGCAGGGATGGGATCCGAATTGCTCATATAGGAAACCGCGGTGGGGCGGCCGCTTTCTATCAGCATATAGCCCGTGGGAATGACCTCCAGGTTACTAAGCTTGAGATAAGGTGCGGCAATGACATGCCTGCCGATCAGCATTTCGGCGTTTCGACCTGAAATGAGCGATAAAAACAATATGGCATCTGCCTTGTTACTCATCTGGAGGGTGTTTCCGGGAAACAGAACCACCGGAATATTACCGGCCTGTTTCAGAATTTTGATACACTCATCCATTCTGTTGCTGATGAGTAAACTTCCGCCGACAAAGAAATAGTCCACACCCCCTTCAGCTGATCTGGCCGTAATTTCTTCAAGTGTTTTGTTGTCGGATTTATCTGGGTCGATCAGCACGGCAAGCTGTTTTTTGCCCTGCAACATCTTTTCATTTATTCTTTCATAGACTGTCATAACATGCTATCAAAAATGGCATACAATGATACGCAAATATCTTAGATCAACGGGTTCGGAGGCTCTAATTAAGATGAAATTGATGTTTATGCAGTTCATTTTGAATGAAAAGAATGCTTAACTTTGCTGCCCTTTAAAACAAACATGTTCCGTTATGAAAGAAATTACTGCCGAGATCATTCCCTATAAAGTAAAAGATATATCTCTTGCCGGATTTGGCCGCAAGGAAATAGAGATAGCCGAGAAAGAAATGCCCGGTCTGATGACGATCCGGAGGAAATATGCAGTTGAGAAACCTCTGAAGGGTGCCCGTATCACCGGCTCCCTGCATATGACCATACAAACTGCCGTACTGATTGAAACCCTGGTTGAACTGGGCGCTGACGTGCGCTGGGCTAGCTGCAATATATTCTCTACCCAGGATCATGCGGCTGCAGCCATTGCAAGTATAGGTATTCCTGTTTTTGCCTGGAAGGGCGAAACCCTTGAAGAATACTGGTGGTGTACGCTGCAGGCTTTGTCATTCCCTGATGGCAAAGGCCCTCACCTGATAGTGGATGACGGCGGAGATGCCACCCTGATGGTTCATAAAGGTTTTGCTGCCGAGAAAAATCCTTCGCTGCTTGAAGCAGAAACCTCAAATGCAGAAGAAGCTGCGATTCTTAAGATTTTAAGGGAAGCTTATGTAGAGGACAACCAGCGCTGGCACAGGATTGTACCTGAATTGAAAGGGGTATCTGAAGAAACAACTACCGGTGTTCACCGGCTTTACCAGATGATGGAAGCCGGAGAGCTGCTCTTTCCGGCCATCAATGTAAATGATTCAGTTACCAAATCGAAGTTCGACAATCTTTATGGCTGTCACGAGTCCCTGGCCGACGGTATCAAGCGGGCGACTGATGTTATGATTGCCGGAAAGGTAGTTGTAGTTTTGGGTTTTGGCGATGTAGGCAAAGGTTGCGCCCGCTCTATGCGCTCTTACGGCGCCAGGGTGATTGTTACCGAAATCGATCCCATCTGTGCCCTGCAGGCAGCCATGGAAGGGTTTGAGGTCTCAACCCTTGAAGATGCACTGAAGGAGGGTAATATTTATGTGACTGCCACCGGCAACCGCGATGTGATCACCTTTGACCACATGCAGCAGATGAAGGATCAGAGCATTGTCTGCAATATCGGACATTTTGACAACGAAATTCAGGTTGACCGGTTAAACATCACTCCCGGAGTGGTACACACCAACATCAAACCCCAGGTGGATAAATATACTTTCGCTGCAGGTAACGCTATCTTTCTGCTGGCCGAAGGCCGCCTGGTAAACCTCGGCTGCGCCACCGGGCATCCTTCATTTGTAATGAGCAATTCTTTCTCCAACCAGACCCTGGCTCAACTTGATCTGTGGAAAAACAATTATGAAACCGGCGTTTACCGTCTGCCGAAAAAACTGGATGAGGAAGTTGCCAGGTTGCATCTGGAGCAGCTGGGCGTGAAACTTACGAAAATGACCCCGGCCCAGGCGGCTTACATCGGCGTACCTGTTGAAGGACCATTCAAGCCGGAGCATTACCGGTATTAAGAACAACATATTTACAATAAAAAAAGGTTGCATGCCTGGCATGCAACCTTTTTTTAATGATGATGCCGGCTGATGGTGTGCTAATTCATTACCTGCAGGGAGAAACCATCATAGCGTGTCCGGTACTGTTTCAGCCCGATGGTTGCCGGACCTTCAACGGGAGACCCATCGGTAAGCAGGAACCTGGAACCGCAAACAGTGTCAATAGCTATGATCCCCGATTCTTCAACAAATACCCGGGCATTCTCGACCAGCGGATCGTGTGGACAGGCTCTTTCATAAACTTTGAAATCGTCGCTGAGCTGGCGGTAGATGATTATCCCTTTATACCCTCCGCTGAAGTATGCATAATCTCCTACAGGGATAAAGTCCAGTGTATTGGGGTAAACCACAAAATTAACGTAAACATAGGGAATTTCATCCCTTTCATTTTCTTTGTCACATGAGCCCAGCAGCAAAGTTGCCGTAAGCATGGCAGAGATAATCAGTACTTTTTTCACTTCAGAGGAGTTAGCATATTGTAATAACGGGGCAGTAAAGTTAATATTTTGCAGAACCCGTTTTAAGGATGATGCCATATAATTTCCGCTTTTTGGCCATCATCAGATTTTTGAATCTAAATTTCATCAATCCTGAAAACTTATGATTTTTTACCTATTTTTACAGGTTATAAAGCATTAAACCGATTTGCTATGGATGATTTTCTTTATATTATAATAGGTATACTCTGGGTGGTTTACTCTCTGTATACCAACAAGCAGAAACAGCAGAAGAAGCGTATGATGGAGGAACAACGCAGGCAGGTCGAAGTTCCCGAGGCTGCGCCGCGCCGTTCACTGCTTGAGGAATTGCTCGATGCTGAGGTAAAGTTGCCCGAACTTATTGTTGAAGCGGAAGAAGAACAATATGAGCCGGAGTACAACAATACCGTAGAAGCCTGGAGCGCTGAGAAAATTGTTCCGGAGAACGAATCCCTTGAGAAAATTGAGGAAGAGGTTTCTGCTTCTTATTTTGAGCAACAATACAATCTCAGGGCCAGGGTTGATACAGTTAAGCCGGATCGCGTGCATCCTGCATTTTCGGAAGAGGATGAACAGATGGCAGATTTTGATGAGGATTTTGACCTGCGAAAAGCGGTGATCTATTCCGAAGTCCTGAATCCGCGCTACATTTAAGCGAAATCAAATTTTGTTCACCGGTGTTCTAAAAAGTTTTGGAGCATAAAATATTTTATTATTACCTTTACCCGCTTTTAACGGCACACGCAACACACACAGAAAATCTAACATAAAATTTCAATGGTATGATCAGAAATCTACTGTTAACTATTGGGTTAGTGCTCGCGACATCCGCGCTTGTATTCTCCCAGTCGGGAACCCTCAGGGGAAAAGTGATCGATAAAACCACAAAGGAACCCATCCCCTTTGTCAATATTATCGTGGAACTTGGAGGAACACAGGCTGGCGGCACAACCTCTGACTTTGATGGGAACTACACGATTAAGCCGATCACTCCGGGAAGGTATAACCTGAAAGCAACGTTTGTTGGTTTTAAACCGGTGATGATTACCGGGCTGATTATCAAGTCGGACCAGATTACCTTCCAGAATGTGGAGATGGAATCGACCATGATTGAGATAGAGACCTTTGAGATTGTTGAATATGCTGTTCCGCTCATCGATAAAGACAAAACTTCGGTTGGTGCAACGGTTACTTCTGAGGAAATCGCCAAGATGCCCAACAGGTCAGCCAATGCCATCGCAACAACAGTAGGTGGTGTATTCTCGGCCGACGGTGAGCGCGGCAGTGTGCGTGGACAGCGTTCTGAAGGTACCGTTATGTATATTGACGGTATCAGGGTTCGCGGCTCGTCATCCCTCCCTGAGTCAGCCATTGAGCAGGTGTCGGTAATCCTTTCGGGAGTTCCCGCCCAGTACGGGGATGCTACCGGGGGTATTATCAACGTTACCACAAAGGGTCCCAGCCGGGAATTCGGTGCCGGTATCGAGTTGCAGACATCTCAGTATCTGGATGCATTCGGTTACAACAGGGCCGGTTTGAATATGCAGGGTCCCCTTTTATGGAATAAAGATAAAACCAGTTCGCTGTTGGGCTATTTTGTTGCCGGTGAAGTGGTGTACAACCAGGATAGCAGACCTACCGCTACCGGAATTTATAAGGTGAAAGATGATGTTTTACGGCAACTCGAAGCAACCCCGCTCCGTCTTTCAGGAACCGGGTTCGGTACTTATTATAATACCAATTTTGTCCGTCAGAGCGACCTGGAATTCGTAAAAGCCACCCCTAACACGGCAAATATCGATATCAATGCTTCCGGTAAAATAGATGTGAAAACCGGTCCGAATATCAACCTTTCACTCGGAGGCTCTATCAATTTCAGCGATGGCCGGAACTTTAACTATGCCCAGTCAATGTTCAACTATGACAAAAACATTCAGGTAATTGACAATACCTGGAGGGTTTTTGCCCGTTTTACCCAGCGTTTCCCCGCCGATAAGGAAAGCAAATCGCTGATCAAGAATGTATTCTATACCATCCAGGCCGACTATACAAAATATGATCAAACGGTTCAGGATGCTGACCATAAAGATCAGCTCTTTAATTATGGATATCTCGGGAAATATGAAACCAATAAGATACGGTCTTATGAATTCGGTTTTGATACCATTACCCAGAAGACAGCCTTTATCCATAATGGTTTCCAGGATATCGCCGTTGACTTCACCCCAGGTACTGCCAACCCGATTATTTCAAATTATACCAGGCAGTATTATGAACTGTATCCGGAAGATTTTTATCACAACAACCTGAACAACATTATTTCAGGTGGTGGATTGCTCAACGGAATGACAGCGCCGGCTATATACGGTTTATGGGGCTCACCTGGGGCCAGTCAGGCAGTTGTTGGTAATCAAGCAGGCTATCAGCGAATCGATAATGAGCAGTATGCCATCAATGCCAATGCTTCTGCCGATATCGGCAACCACGCCCTTCAATTCGGGTTTATTTACGAACAACGGGTTGACAGATACTATAATTACACTCCAATCGGATTGTGGAGCCTGATGCGCGGTTTGACCAATGCGCATATTGAGCAGCTTGATGTTACAAATCCGAAACTGGTTTATCTGGATGGCGTATTTATGGACACCATCTATTACGACCGCAAATACGATGCCCTTTCGCAGCGTTACTTCGATAAGAGCCTGCGCAGCAGCATCGGACTGCCGGCAGATGGTACCGACTGGATTGACATCGATTCCTATGATGTGAATGCACTGACCATCAATTATTACGATGCCAATGGTAAGAGGCATACTGCCAGTCTGGCCAATGCCTTGTCCATCGATATGTTCTCACCCGATGAACTTTTAAACAATGGCGAGAATCTTGCCAGCTACAGCGGGTATACATATACCGGTGAACGGGTTAAGTTGAAAGACAGTCCCAGTTTCGATGATTTCTTTACCAAGCGGGATGCTGATGGAAACTTTACCAGGGAAATCGCTCCATTCTCACCTATCTATATGGCAGGTTTTATTCAGGATAAGTTTGCTTTTGATGACCTTATCTTCAATATCGGTGTCAGGGTTGACCGCTTTGACGCTAACCAGCAGGTGCTTACCGATCCTTACACCATTTATCCGGCGCTTACCGTGAATGAAGTGAACGATCTGGGTCAGCATCCGCAGAATATGGGTAACGATTACGTGGTTTATGTTGACAATATGCGCAACCCTACCACCATCATGGGATACCGCAATGGTGACACGTGGTATAATGCCGATGGACTTGTTGTAACCGATCCTTCCATCTCACTGGATGCCGGAAACGGTGTTACACCTTATCTTGCTGACAGAAATAATGTTACGGTTTCCTCTAAGGCTTTCAGCGATTATGAGCCTCAGATCTCAGTAATGCCCCGTATATCTTTCTCTTTCCCGATTTCGGATGAGGCGCTGTTTTTTGCACATTACGACGTGCTCACCCAGCGTCCCACTTACGCGTTGCGCATGAATCCCCTGGATTATTTCTTCCTTCCGGTTCTGGGAAGTCCGACCATCAACAATCCAAACCTGAAACCTGAGAAGACCATTGACTATGAACTCGGATTCCAGCAGCGTCTGACCAACAGTTCTTCGCTCACATTGTCAGCATATTACCGTGAAATCAGGGATCAGATCCAGGCTTACCGTTATACGGCTGCTTATCCAAAGACATATTATTCATACAACAATATTGACTTTTCAACTGTAAAGGGACTTACCGTGACTTATGACCTGCGCCGTACATCCAACGCCAGGGTCAGGGCCAGCTATACCCTGCAGTTTGCCAACGGTACCGGTTCGGATCCCGAATTCGCAAAGGGATTGATCCAGACAGGACAGCCTAACCTGCGTACACTGTTCCCGTTGAGTTTCGACCGCCGCCATGCACTTAACCTTATGCTTGACTATCGTTTTGCTGAAGGTAAGGAATACAACGGACCCGTTATCCGCCGCAAGAAAACTGACGCCGCCGGAGCGGAAGTGGTTAAAACCACCCAGCTGCTTAAAAACACCGGGGTGAACTTTACCATTTTCGGTGGCTCCGGTACCCCATACACTAAATCAAGCAAGATTGTTCAACTCGGACAGTCCGGTATTATTGACGGTTCTGTGAACGGATCCAGGTTGCCCTGGCAGTTCAGGATTGATGGCCGCGTTGATAAGGATATCAATGTCAGCTGGGGTGAGGGCAAACGCCAGTCGTATCTGAATGTTTACCTGCAGGTGTTAAATATTCTTGATTCCAAGAATATCATGAGTGTATATGCTGCTACCGGCAATCCCGATGATGACGGTTATCTTGCTGCTGCAGAATACCAGACCCAGATAAATTCTCAACTGGATCCTGATGCCTACCGTGAACTTTACAGCCTCCGGATCAACAGCCCCGGAAACTACAGTTCACCGCGCCAGATCCGCCTGGGATTGATCTTCAACTTCTAAGCCACACTGAAAAATCCCTAATACGAAAAGAAACGCACATACTATAAAATTTCCGATTATGAAAAATATTGTCCGTTTGTCTCTTGTAACTTTAATCTGTGCACTCCTGGCCATGCCGGGTTACGCAGATTACAACAAGCAAGCCAGGAAGTCCGGGAGGGCTGATGTGAAGGCCACTGCGGCAGGCTGTCTCCCGGGAGCAGGGTTTAAATACCTTGAGATTAATAATGTCCGTACCCGTATCAATACCGGGGGCGATATGTGGTGGGACTTTGAAGTTGCCCAGTATGAGATTCCCAAAGGCTCCAGGAAGACTTCCATGTTTTCCGCTGCTTTGTGGATCGGGGGTATTGACGTGAACGACCAGCTGAAACTGGCTGCTTTGCGTTTCCGCCAGGGTCCCAGTTCAGGAAGTCCCGGTACAGGTAATGATTTCTGGCCTGGTCCGCTTACCATTGATGGTACTGCTGCGATCAGTGAAGAAACCTGTGCACAATATGATAAATTATTCCCGATCACCCGTGCCGAAATTGATGAATACCTGGCATGGTGGGACAACCGCGCCGCTTTCCCGGGATACCAGATTCCTCAGACAATTCTGGACTGGCCTGCCCATGGCGATGTTTCCAAAAAGCAGAGCTATTATCTTGCTCCATTCTTCGACAGATCAGGTGACGGCACTTACGATCCCGAAGATGGTGACTATCCGTATTATGACCTTTCCAACGAACTCTGCCATTCAACGGTTCAGACCAAAGAAGGTGAGGAAGGTATTGTAAAAGGCGGATTGCTGGCCGACCAGGTAATCAAGGGTGATGCAACATTGTGGTGGGTGTTCAACGATAAGGGAAATATCCACACTGAAACGGAAGGTACCCCGATTGGTCTTGAAATCCGTGCCCAGGCATTCGGATTTGCTACCAACGATGAGATCAATAATATGACTTTTTACAGTTATGAAATCATCAACCGTTCAACATACCGCCTTACCGGAACATATTTCAGCCAGTGGGTGGATACCGACCTTGGTTTTGCTACCGACGACTACGTGGGTTGTGATGTAGACAGGGGACTCGGATATTCATACAATGGTAAACCCAAAGACGGCGACGGACAGTTCTGGGCTTACGGTGATCAGCCTCCCGCAATCGGTGTCGACTTCTTCCAGGGACCTTATATGGATCCCGATGGTTCTGATAACCCTTCATTTAAAGGTGACGGCAAACTGGGTCCTTCATTCAACGGGGACTGCAGTATCGTCAGCCTGAATGGTTCCTATCTTGATATGAATTACGGTGAGGAGGGCAACATCCAGAGCGGAAGTTTCCTCGTTCGTTCTGAGGCCATCAATGGTGTAAACTTCGGTAACGGAATCGTTGACGATGAGCGTTTCGGAATGCGCCGTTTTGTTTATCACAACAACAGTGGTGTTCCTGATTATATGACTGACCCGGATTATGCTCCGGAATATTACAACCTGCTGCGCGGTATCTGGAAAGACAACACCAAGATGATGTATGGTGGTAATGCCCACACCTCATCCGGCGCTTATGGTCCTGCCTGTGACTTTATGTTCCCCGGAGATACCGACGAATGTGACTGGGGTACCGGTGGAATTCCGCCCTCAGGTCCGAAGAACTGGACAGAAGAAATTGCCCAGAACCAGCCGCACGACCGCAGGTTTATGCAATCAGCAGGGCCTTTTGTTCTTGAGCCGGGTGCAGTGAACTATATTACTGTTGGTATTCCCTGGGCACGTGCTGCTTCAGGAGGCCCCTGGGCTTCAGTTAAACTGTTGCAGGTTGTTGATGACAAATGTCAGTTGCTGTTTGATAACTGTTTTGCAGTTGTCAGCGGACCAAATGCCCCTGACCTCAGTATCCGTGAGCTTGACAAAGAGTTTATATTCTATATTTCAAACCGCAAAACCAATGATGCCGGTAATAACTTCAACGAATCCTATACTGAGCTGGATCCCGCAATTCTTGCAGTAGCCAACAGTACCGGATACGACTTTGATCCTTACTACCGTTTTGAAGGATATCAGGTCTTCCAGTTAAAGGATGCCAATGTTTCCGTTGCCGATATTCACGACCAGTCACTGGCCCGCCTTGTGTATCAGTGTGACATTAAAAACGGCATAGCACAGCTGGTGAATCATAATTTTGATCAATCGGTCAACGCCAATGTGCCTGTTGAGGAAGTTTATGGTGCTGATCTGGGGATATCACATACTTTCAGACTGCGTGAAGATGCTTTCAGCGGGCAGCGCCTGGTGAACCACAAACAGTATTATTACCTGGCACTGGCATACGGACACAATGAGTATATGAAGTACAGCGCTGATCCGGGATCTCAGGAGGAAGGCATTATCGGACTGTCTGGTCAGAAGCGTACCTATCTTGCCGGACGTAAAAACATTAAGGTTTATACCGGTATTCCTCACATTCCTGTGGGTACCATTCAGGCAAATGCCGAATATGGCGCCGGTGTTGAGATTACCCGTATTCAGGGACAGGGGAATGGTGGAAACATCCTGGATCTGCAGGATGAAACGATTGCTGAAATCCTTTCCAGGAAACCAGTTGATTCAACCAACCAACTTGGAAATCCTGATTATCCCATTGCTTATCAGGCTAAATATCAGGCTGGCCGTGGCCCTATTGATATTAGAGTTATTGATCCTTTAAATGTCAAAAACGCGGAATATCTTCTGACATTTGACTCACTGCAGCCCTATTCCATTATAACAGGTGCTGATAGTGCCGCAAGCTTCAGGGCAGCCTGGATGCTGACTGACTTAAGCACCAACAGGACGTACAGGTCAGATACAACCATTGCATTCAAGAGCGAGCAATTGTTCCCTGAATTAGGATTTTCGATTACCATCGGTCAGATTCTTGACCCGGGACCATACCGGATTGGAACTAATGCCGACAATGAAGCCATCTGGGGTATTATTTCTGAGAATAACGGATTGCTCGAGTCCACATTCACGTTTGCCGACAGTTCAAAGATATGGATCACCGGCTTACCTGATATTGATGGTATCCCTGCCTTTAACTGGATCAGGTCGGGCGTAGTGAATGACGCTACCACACCTGGCAACAATGACTATTACATGCCATCAAAGCCTTACGATCCGAATGCGAATTACGAAAAAGTGGTGAATGCAACCTGGGCTCCTTATATTATGACGGCCTCCAGTGAGCAGGATGCAACCTTTGCCCCTGCATTCCGCAATCTCTCCAAGACCGGCGCTAATTTTTCAGATGTGGCAAGCATTGATTTTGTTTACACAGCTGATAAAAGTAAGTGGACCCGTTGTCCGGTGATAGAGATGTGTGCTGACAAGACACTTTCGGAAGGCAATGTGGAAAGATTTAAGATCAGGGCAGGTCAGTCTGTTGATAAGGATGGTAATCCTGCTCCTATAGGCAGTGGCGCCAGCGATAATCCTGATGACCCCAACTATATTTCAGAAACTGGTATGGGTTGGTTCCCCGGATATGCGATTAATATTGAAACAGGTGAACGTCTGAATATCGTATTCGGCGAGAACTCCTGGCTGGTTGGTGAAAACGGAAGGGATATGCTGTTTAACCCCAGTCCGAATCTTCAGGCGGGCAGTGAATTTGTTTTTGGAGGTATGCATTACGTTTATGTATTTTCTCATACAACAGGCAAGCTAATTGCCGGAGCTGATATTCCTGCTTATGATGCCGGCCGGAAATTGAGGAACAGCATCCAGAATCTGAACAATCAGTTTCTCGCGTATGTATATTCCAGCGCAATGTGGGTGAATATTCCCATTGCCGTTCCTGGTCAGGAGTGGCTCTCAAATGAAGCCAAGGTGCGTATCCGCATTGCCAAGCCGTACCGCCGTTATTACAGTTCCGCTGAATTGGACAGCACTTACCTGGCTGATCACGCCGATAACCGGAACTTCCCGAAATATAAATTCTCAACGGAGAGTGTAGCAACCACCACAAACAACATCGCAAAGGCAGAGTCCGAACTGGATCTGATTGCCGTGGTACCTAATCCTTATTACGCTTACTCAACGTATGAGACTAACCAGCTTGATAACAGGGTGAAGATTGTTAATTTGCCCAGAAAATGTACGGTTACAATCTATACCACCAACGGTATGCTTATCAGGCAGTTTACAAAGGATGAAGAAGGAACTTCGATTCAGTGGGATCTGAAAAACTTTGCCGGTATTCCGATCTCCGGCGGCGTTTATCTGGTGCATGTGAAAGCTGATGGAATCGGTGAGAAGATCGTTAAGTGGTTCGGTGCTCTGCGGCCGGTTGACCTTAATGCCTTCTGATATTCCTGAAAGTAAGAATCTGAAATAACGAAAAACTCTCAAAATATTGATTATGAACAAGATCTATAAATACTTCGCTGCTATTTTGCTGACAGGGGCATTGCTGACTCCTTTTGCACAATTGTCTGCCGGTAATAAGGACAGGTCAGGTCAGGCTGGAGCATCCGAACTTCTCATCAATCCCTGGGCACGCAGCTCAGGTTGGGGAGGGGCAAATATTGCCAGCGTTAAAGGGCTCGAAGGTCTTTTCGGGAATGTGGCCGGTACTGCCCACACCAAAGGGACAGAGCTGATTTTTACCAATACGCAATGGCTCAAAGGCAGTGAAGTAAATATCAATGCTTTTGGTTTAACCCAGAAAATCGGACAATCAGGGGTCATCGGTCTGGGGATTATGTCGATGAATTTCGGTGACATCCCCATCAGAACCGAAGACCTGCCTGAAGGCGGAATCGGTAATTATTCACCCAGTTACATGAATATTAATATCTCTTACGCCAAAGCTTTTTCAAGCAGTATTTACGGAGGTATTAACATTAAAATTATTTCTGAGGTGATCTCCGACGTAAGTGCACAGGGAATTGGTATTGATGCCGGTATTCAATATGTAACCGGTCCCCGTGAAAACGTACGCTTTGGTATTACATTGCGCAATGTCGGCCCTACCATGAGTTTCAGCGGTGACGGTTTATCAATCCGGAGCCTGTTGCCGGGACAGGAGAGCTATTTCACACTGGAACAGCGTTCTGCCGATTTTGAATTGCCTACGCAGCTTGCAATAGGTGCATCCTACGATTTTTATATCGCCGAAATGCATCGCCTGAGTCTGGCTGGTAACTTTGTTTCCAACTCCTTCAACAAAGACCAGTTCATCGTGGGGGCAGAGTATGAGTTGAAATCATATCTAATGCTTCGTGGCGGATATACCTACGAAGAAGGAATTACTGAAAAAACCGAGCGCACTACTGCCTTTACAGGGCCAAGTGCAGGCTTTACCGTTGCAGTTCCGCTTGACAAAGAGAAAGGTTCCTCAATTGCTATTGACTATTCTTACAGGGCTACTGATCCCTTTAGCGGAACCCATAGCATAGGCGCACGAATTAACCTCTGATCTTCAGGCACGGTTCAATCCGGCCTGATCCCATAAACTGAAAGGACCCTTGTATAAGGGTCTTTTCTTCTTATTATCCCGGATAAAAATTTAAGATTTTCGTTATGTATTACACTTTGGAAGGACTGAATAAATTAAAGGCCGAGCTCGATCAGTTGGTTTCCGTCGAGCGGCCGGCCATTTCACAGCAGATTGCGGAGGCCCGTGACAAGGGTGACCTTTCTGAGAATGCAGAATACGATGCAGCCAAAAATGCACAGGGAATGCTTGAACTGAAAATATCAAAACTGCAGGAAGTTATCCGGAATGCCAAAATTATTGACGAAAGTAAACTGGATAATTCCAAGGTGCTGATTCTTTCTACCGTAAGGATTAAAAATACGAAGAACAATGCATCCATGACCTATACCCTTGTTCCTGAGAACGAAGCCGATCTCAAGGCAGGAAAGATTTCTGTCAACTCTCCGATCGCTAAAGGCCTGCTGGGCAAATCGGTAGGTGAAACTGTTGAGATACAGGTTCCGGCTGGTAAAATGAATTTTGAAATTGTTGAAATCGTCAGGTAAAAAAATATCAGAACTATGGCAAGTATATTTTCCCGTATTGTGAATGGTGAAATTCCGGCCTGGAAAGTAGCCGAAAACGACAAATTCCTGGCCTTTCTTGACATCAATCCTTTGGCTGAAGGACACACCCTGGTAATACCGAAGCAGGAAGTGGATTACATCTTTGATATTGAAGATCCCCTGTATGCAGAATACTTTACTTTTGCCAAAAAAGTGGCTAAGGGCATCAGGTCGGTTATCCCCTGCACCAAGGTTGGTATTGCGGTGATCGGCCTCGAAGTTGCCCATGCCCATATCCACCTGATCCCTATTAATTCAATCTATGATATCGATTTCAGCAGACCCAAACTGAAATTTTCTCCGGAACAGTTTAAGCACACCGCCGATGCAATCGCCGCGCAGATTGAAGTTTAATTATTGATGAAAATTTTTCAGACGGGCGTTCTTAAAAGGAATGCCCGTTTTTTATTGTATCACTTGGGTGTTGTATTTTTCACGATTCTGCGTAAAACGGAGTAATAAATTGTAATGAAGCCGGAGATTTCACTATCTTTATCTTTTATCAGAGAATTACTGTTTTTACGGATTTAAGCCCTGTGTTATGATAACATTTAATGCAAACCAGTCACGTTACGATACCATGTGTTATAACCGTTGCGGGAAGAGCGGTCTGAAGCTGCCAGCTGTATCGCTGGGCCTGTGGCATAATTTCGGTGGTGTGGATATTCTGCAGGTAAGCCGGAGTATGCTGCTGCATGCTTTCGACAGGGGCATCACCCATTTTGATCTGGCCAACAACTACGGTCCGCCGGCAGGTTCAGCCGAAGAAACCATGGGTCAGGTGATGCGGACCGATCTTGGCCGTTACCGCGACGAACTGATTATTTCGACCAAAGCCGGTTATTACATGTGGCCCGGCCCTTATGGTGAGTTTGGTTCAAAGAAATACCTGATCGCCAGCCTCGACCAAAGCCTGAAGCGGATGGGACTTGATTATGTAGATATCTTTTATTCCCACCGTCCCGACCCTGACACTCCCATGGAAGAAACAATGGGTGCGCTGGAACAGGTTGTGAGGCAGGGAAAAGCGCTGTATGTAGGGCTTTCAAACTACTCCGCCAAGCAAACCCGCGAAGCGGTTGAAATTCTAAAGAGCCTGGGAATCCGTTGTCTTATTCATCAGCCCAGTTATTCCATGTTCAATCGCTGGGTTGAAGATGGTCTGCTCAATGTACTTGAAGAGGAAGGGATGGGCTGTATCGCTTTTTCACCATTGGCCCAGGGGTTGCTTACCGATAAATACCTGGAAGGCATTCCGGCCGGCTCCAGGGCTGCAAAAGAGCATGGGTTTCTTCAGGTAAGCCAGATTACGCCCGAAAAAGTTGAGAAAGTCAGACGCCTTAACGAGATTGCCTTATCCAGGGGACAGAAACTGGCGCAGATGGCATTGGCATGGGTGCTCCGCGATAAACGGATTACTTCTGTTCTGATTGGGGCCAGCAGTGTGGAACAGATGGACGATAATATCAGCAGCCTCGAAAATCGCTTATTCTCAGAGGATGAACTCCGGATGATAGATGATATCCTCAGGTAAACGGTTTTTCGCCGGAGGAGAGTGGTGGGCCGGTAATTTATTTCTGAAATTGAGAAATCAGAAAACCCTGACCACCTGAAGGAGATGGCGCGCATTCATCCGTCAGGCCTTTGCGGATGCATAACTACTGTTTTACTATCTTTGGAGAAGTTTTTAGCTCCGTACATGTTTATCAGCAATAAGCCTGTTTCTTATTTTTTTACTGTTGGCCAGAAGCTTATGGTGCTGGCTGTCCCGCTTATTTTGTTTTTCTCTTCACAGCGCACCATTTATGAAAGGGATAAAGTATGGTATGGCGGAGGGTATGACCCGGAGTATGCCTACCTCCTTAATTCCATGAATATGGCAAACTTCAGGCTGGTGGGCCATTTCGATCATCCGGGCACACCCATGCAGGTTTTCGGGGCCCTTGTGCTCAGGGCAACCTGGCTGGTTGAACCCGCCGGCGAAAATCCGGAATATGCTGTTTTGGTAATTCCGGAGCACTACCTCAGGATTCTTAATGTTGCGATTGCGGTGCTGACGGCACTGATGGTTTTATTTTTTGGATTCATTGTTTTAAAAAGGACCGGAAATCCCGGTTATGCGCTGATCGTGCAGTTAGCTCCTTTTGTCTCTGGCTTCGTGCTTTTCAACGGTTTTACCAGATTCACGCAGGAAGCGATGCTGATGATTGCCTCGCTCGGTTTCGCCTCAACCCTCATCGTCCGCGTTACCGCCGGAGCAGCCACTGATGATGCGCGTGACTTCAAGCTGCTGGGGTGGATAGCCGGCTTTGGATTGGCTTCGAAAATCCTGTTCGCCCCCCTGATGATTATCCCGCTGATGATCGCTCAGAACAACCAGCTCAGGAAGCGTTTTCTCCTTTATTCGGCGGTTTCTTTTCTGCTTTTCACTCTCCCGGTAATTTTGCTTTATCCACGCATGGCTTATTGGATCATTAAACTGTTGGTTTTCTCGGGTCAATACGGAACCGGACCGGCAGGGGTTATTGATGCCGCGACCTACCCTCAAAATCTTATCTGGATCATTCAATCCAATCCGCTTTTGGCTGGCTTACTGGTTTTGGGTCTGATTTACCTTATATCCGGTGCATATCTCCGCTTTATTAAAAAGCAGGATTTCCCCAAATCTGAATTCCGGTTGATGCTGGCTGTGATTGCTACTATAGTGGCCGGCTATCTTATTGTTGCCAAGTCGCCGAAAGAATCATACCTGCTTCCTTATGAAATGCTGACACCTGTGATGGCAGTCATTTTATTGAAGCAGGTCACAACAATAAAATTATTCCATGGAAAGGCCGGAATGCTTGCTCTCACAGCGGCAGCCGGCTTGTCGCTGGTCCTTATTCCAAACGGGATAGCCAGGAAAACAGCGCTTTATTCTTCCGACAAGAATCCCCTCTGGGAAACCTTTTCGCAGGCTGCTTCAAGTATGGAAGGCGGGCTGGTTTTTGCACATCCGTCCTCATCTCAGGTGGCAGCCTTGTATTTCGGAAATGCATACAGCCGCTGGAATTACACCGCAAAGTTGCGCGAATTGTATCCGGACACCTATGTGTATAATCTGGCATCAAACAGAATTACACAAATGGACAGCGTTTCAATATCTGTTCAGGAACTCCTGAAGAGGCACAGAAAACTATATGTTTCCGGCCCGCTCGAATCAGCGCAGCAGATCAGGGAAGCACTGACTGCACAGGGTGTTGCTGTTCAGGAATCCTTTTACTATAAAGACGAAAAGCAGATGATTCTGCTGGCAGGAAACCCGGATATTATAAATGAGGCAACGCGTACCATGATTTTCAGCTCGGCCGAAACCCATCAGGGAGTGGCAGGTGATGAACCTGTGGCTGAAGGAATCAGCCGCCATGGCATGCCCGATCATGCTAAATCTATATCTAAGATTGGCTATGGTTGTATCCAGGCTGATCCGGCTTCGCCGTTTGCCTTTACGACTATTCCGCTTATCCTGGATTCCGGTGACAGTTTATCTGTCAGGGTTTTAGCTACGGGGATGCTGAACGATGCCAGGCTGGTAGTTGCCGATGCTGATTCCGGCGATGTATTAGTGATGAAGTCTCCTCCGGAAAAGACCGCGTGGAGTGAGCACATGATTGAGATTCAAACGGGTTTTGGCAACAGGGAAACCAGCCGAAAAAGGGTGATTGTCTATGGCTGGAACAGTGGCGAAGGTAAAGTTTGGTTCGATTATTTTTCGGTGGAGATTGAGCGGAGAAATAAAAATTAGTGGTTGCGATGGGAGAGTATTCAGAAAATAAGGCAAAAGTGCTGGAGGCGATGGACCGCATCGCTGCTAAGCGCGATTCTTATATAAAGCGAAACCGGTATTATTACCGGAACCTGATCAATTATTTCAGGTTTGCAATTCCCGTCAACGCCAGGATAGCTGAAATCGGCTGCGGGACCGGATATCTGCTGAACGCCCTCAAGCCTTCCGAAGGGCTGGGGATTGATATATCGCCCGAAATGATTGCCATAGCCCGGAATAAATATCCCCACCTGCGTTTTGAGGTTATGGACGCGGAACAGCTCAGCCTTGATGAGAAATTCGATTTTGTCATTATTTCTGATACCCTTGGTTATCTTGAAGATATTCAGAAAGCCTTCAGTGAAATAAAGAAAATAGTCCATCCCGGAACCCGGGTGCTGATCACCTACCACAGTTTTCTCTGGGAACCTCTGTTGTGGCTGGTACAGAAGGCCGGGCTGAAGATGCCTCACCGCAGGCTCAACTGGCTGGGGCGCGGTGACCTGATTAACCTGCTTCAGCTTGAAGGATATGATGTGGTTAAGTCGGGCCGGAGGTTTCTTTTCCCCGTTTATATCCCGGTATTATCCTGGCTGCTCAATAAATACCTGGCGCATCTGCCGCTGTTTAACGCCTTGTGCCTGACCGGATATATCGTTGCCCGTCAGCCGGTAAAGCATGCTGAATCTGGCAGAGAGATGAGCGTGAGTGTGATCATCCCGGCCCGGAACGAGCAGGGCAACATCGAAGATGCAGTCAGGCGTGTGCCGGATATGGGCAGCCATACGGAGATTATTTTTGTAGAGGGTAATTCAACGGATAATACCCTTGAGGAGATCGGGCGGGTGGCCGGAGCGTATAAAGATCAGCGGGATATAAAATGGCTGGTTCAGGATGGCAAAGGCAAGGGAGATGCCGTGAGAAAGGGTTTTGAGCATGCCTCGGGTGATATCCTGATGATCCTGGATGCCGATCTCACGGTCCCGCCTGAAGACCTGCCCAAGTTCTACGATGCCATTGCCAGCGGCAGGGGAGAGTACATTAACGGAACCCGGCTGGTATATCCGATGGAGCAGGAAGCCATGCGCACCCTTAATATGATGGGAAATAAATTCTTCTCGGTAATGTTTTCATGGCTGCTGGGTCAGCGTATTAAGGATACCCTTTGCGGAACCAAGGTGCTGAGCGCCGCCAACTACCGCAAACTGGCCACCAACCGTTCATACTTTGGTAACTTTGATCCTTTTGGCGATTTTGACCTTATCTTTGGTTCAGCCAAGCTGAATCTGAAGCTGATAGAGGTGCCCATACGATATCGCGCCAGAAAATACGGAGAAACCAATATTTCACGTTTCAGGCATGGATGGCTGCTGCTGAAAATGGTGTTTTACGCCATGAATAAGATCAAATTTCTGAATTAACCCCTTGCCTGCAGCAGTGGCTGAGAATTGAATTATTTTATTTCGGTTCAAAAACATCAGCCCTGATGTTGTCGATCAGGGCAGCCTGATTGCCGCGGTGCCACACGTAAATTTTGAAGAAATCGCTGGTGCTCCTGACGTGGGGGCTCATAAGGTCGACACTGATAGTGCCCCAGGTTCCCGGTTTATAGGTATTGGTATCTACCGCGAAGGAATGGTAGAAATACCCTCCGCCTTTGCGGTCAAAGGATAACACCAGCAGGGGGAGCTCATCGCGGTAATCTTTGGGGATAAACACATCGGCACTGGCCCTTACCCAGAAATGATCCTTGGTTGTCAGCCCCCTGTAAGTATTACGGATTTCGGGCGAGAACCTCAGGGTACTATCCATCTTCAGCATGGTATTGCCGGTGGAGTCTGTATAGTAGTGATCCAGGTAGTTGACATCCTTCACCTCAAAATCATAGAAACCAAAGTTCCTCCGGTGGTATCCTGCCTCATCCGTCAGTTTGGCTCCCTGGTTAAACGTAAGATCAGGCGCCAGAAGTTTCCGGTCTTCTTCCGTGACTTTTGTTTTCCCGAATACGGCAAAATAGTATTTTTTCGTCATGCGGTAAGGCTCGATGATGTAATTATTCATCTGCCACGTCTGAAAAAGGTTAAGCAGGACGAAGAATATCACAAGAATGGATATGCCGGTCCGGGCCGGCCATTTTTTTGTGCTGATGGCAGAGAGAAAGCTGCCCAGGGTGATGGCCAGTAACGGGTATAATGTAATCATCGGCCGGATGCTGAAGGATGCGCCGTACCACCATTCGGTCCAGCTGGAAAGCAGGTAGAATGCCACAAGGCAATAGATCAGGACCGGGGCGAAAACCGCCTTATCCCTCCGGTAAAGCTGCACAAAGCCGATCACCGAGAAAATCATTACCGGGGTATAGATAAACCACCCTTTCTTAAAGCTGAAGAGCACATTCAGGATATGGGGAGAAGCGAAGTCGAGTCCGACCCCCGGATTTTTGTAACTGTCAAACAGAATATGGCCTGTCTCGGAATACCAGTAAATCATCTGCGGAAGCGCAACCACAACCCCGGCAGCAATGGCTGTCAGCACCTGGCTTCGTTTGTCCCAGAAGAGCTGAAGTTTTGCCAGCAGGGTTTCGCGGTTGTATACACCCCAGAAGAACGGGATCAGCGCAACCAGCACCTCGCTGGGCTTGGCGAGGGCGGTCAGAACAGTGAATGCGCCGACAGCCGCCAGGTTGATCAGTTTATAATGCTTGTGCCACCGGATGGTGTTCCAGGTTATCAGGGTTACCATCATAAACAGGATATTGGCCGTTTCGAGGTTCTTCACGGTCATAAAGTGCAGGTAGTTGGTGCCCAGCACCACGATCAGCATCACAATGGTGGTAATTTTATCGCTGAAGAAGTTCAGCAGTATTTTCCTAAGGTAAATCAGTCCGATGATGGTGTAGGTAATTACTCCGACAGCCATGGTGTACTGATAGGGCAGGCTGAATCCGTCGGCAGGATATCCTGAGAATGAAGCAAGCAGGTGTGCCAGCAGAAACCAGGGGAGGTAGAAAAATGACATCCCCATCAGAAAGAAGAAAATGGGGTTTCCTTCAGGCCCGGTGCTGATCTGATAGAGAGAGCCCGTGAGCGGATACAACTCAAGCAGGCGGTGAATCCACCCCAGATCGCTTAATCCGTAGTCCTTATAGATGAACATTGCCGGCAGATGGATATAATAGCCCAGCACATCCCAACTCAGTTCGTTATCATTCAGGATGATAATCCTGAGCACGATGATGACGGCTGCTAAAAACAGAACAGCGAAAAAAGAGTACCGGTGTTGTTTCGGAAGGATAAGGCGGCTCATTTTTTGATTTTTTTACAAAATAACGCATAAAAGGCTGTATTTCGCAATAATATTTGCATGAAAGGCCGGAAACGGATGGTTTCCCTGATACAGTCAATCCTCTGATTCTGGACTTGCCGAAGAGTGAGGAACTTCATGGCCACTTGCAGGATGTGCCAGCCGCCCGGAGATATCAGAAATTCTTCCGGCGGATAAGGTAGTTGGGCCTTCTTTTATTTTCAATAAACAATTTGCCAAGGTATATGCCGATGATTCCCAGCATAATAAGCTGAATGCCACCGATAAACAAAACACTTGCAGTGATTGATGTCCATCCCGGCAAGGCACTTTCCGTGAAAAAGTGAATATAAACGGCGTACAGTCCATACAGAAAGGCAACCGCGGCAATCATTGATCCTATGAAGATTGAAAGATATAATGGTTTGTTGCTGAACGAAGTAACCCCGTCCAGTCCGAGTTTAAGCATGCGTGAGAAACGGTATTTTGTAGAGCCGGAATTTCTTTCCGCCGGCTGGAAATTTACGGCTGTCTGATTAAATCCAAGCCATGGAATCAAACCTCTCAGAAACAGGTAATTTTCGTTGAAATGCTTCAGGGCATCCACTACTTTACGGTCGAGCAGCCTGAAATCAGCCATTCCGGCATTGATTTCGACCGATGAGAGTCTGTTGATGCTTTTGTAAAACAGTCGTGAAGTAATCCTTTTTAAAAGGGGAAGTGATTTTAATTCGCCCCTGATGGTATTCACAACGTCATAGCCCTGTTGCCATTTTTCAATAAGTTCAGGGATCAGTGACGGCGGATGCTGAAGATCGGCATCAAGGCTGATGACGCAGTCGCCGGAAGCGTGGTCGAGACCGGCTTTAAGTGCCTGCTGATGGCCGAAATTGCGCGACAGGGCAATATAATGAATCCTTATGTCGGTTTCAGCCAGCGAAATTATCTTCTGCAGGGTGAGGTCACTGCTGCCGTCATCCACAAACAGAAGTTCATATTGCTCATAAGATGCCAATACTTCTGTAAGTTTGCTGTAAATGCTGCCGATATTGTCCTGCTCATTATAGCAGGGGATTACGACCGAAACGGAGAACGACATAGCGGATTTGTTAATCAGTGGCTAAGTTAGCAATATTTTAATTGTTCGGAATCTGCTTATTTTCTCCTTATTTTCGTTGCATAAAGCCTTTCGGATAAGATGATGCGAAACCGCCCGTCCACATACCGGGTATATCTGGTCTTTCTTGCAGTCACTGCATTGGCATACTGGCAGGTAGCCCTGCTGCAGAACAGCCTCAAATGGGATGTAATGGATTGTTATCTTCCATGGCGGTATCATGTGGGCGAATGTCTGCAAAACGGCATATTCCCCTTCTGGAATCCATATACCCACTGCGGTTACCCGATTCATGCCGACCTTCGGTCTGTATGGTATCCCGAAGCTTTTGTGATCGGATTATCTACCGGGTACACCAATCTGCATCTTCACTTTTTATTTGTGTTTTATCTTTCGCTGGCCGGGCTGGGGATGTACCTGTTAAGTACCCACTTTGTGCGTGACTGGAGGGCATCCTTTATGGCGGGTTGTGCCTACCTGCTTTCGGGATTTTTTACCGGTCATGGTCAGGAGATGTTCGGGATCATAGCAGCCACATGGATTCCCTTTGTCCTGTATTATTACATCAGGCTATTGAAATACCGGCAGTTCGACGATGTGCTGAGAACCTCGGTTTTTGTGTTTCTGCTTGTTACGGGAGGCTACCAGGCTTTGTGGGCAATTCTTTTTTATCTCCTCCTTGCTGTTTTTATTGTCAGGATGATTCGCCTGCTCAGGTTGCGACAGGCCCGGGAAGCTGTTCAGCTTTTGAAGCTTAACGTTTTACTTTTACTGATATCAGTTTTAAGCCTGACAGTAATTGCCGTCAGCTATTTTCAGGTCGCCCCTCATCTCGGGAGGTTGTCGGGCCTGTCAATGGAAGATGCATGGTTTATGCCATTCTCTCCACGATCGGCTTTGTCGTTTCTTATTCCTTTTGCTACGGTTAAAGATGCCGCATGGTATGATACCGACCTTTCGATGAACAACGCCTATGCAGGGCTGATCGTATTGGTTTTCTTCGTTTTCAGCCTGTTCAGAAAGCGAAGCTCCCTGCTCAATACTTTTCTGGTTTTTGGATTGATTGCATTGCTGGCCTCTTTCGGGAGGTATACCCCTGTCAGGTCAATGCTGTTTCACACCCTTCCGATGATGGATTTGTTCAGGCATTCCAGCTTCTTCAGTTATTTTGCATTATTGGCCATAATATTGTCGGCAGCGGCCGGATTCAACAGTTTTCTTAAACATCCCCATGAAGGCCGCCGTTTACTGTTCCGTATTTCTCTGGTGACAGGCGCCGGCCTGCTGATACTCTTCATTTATGGGCTAATGAATGCCGGACCGGGACCTTTTCTGTTTTTGGGTAAGATTGTCAGTTTTCGGGAATGGCTGATGCAACCAACGCGCTATGAGCATGTTGTGATACATGCAACGATTCAGATTTTTCTGCTTTCCCTCTTCGCAATACTTATTTCAAAATGCAAACGGAGAATATATCCGGCACTTATGCTGCTGATAATTCTTGAAATGACATTGGCTGTCCAGCTGAATACCTATTATACGGTCGTTTCAGCCGGGGTGCGTCCGATGGATCTGGCAGCAAACCTTAAACAACGGGCCCCGGCTTTTCCGCTGCCTCAGGCAGATATTCCGGTTTCGGAGCATACAGATGCAAGTACTTCTTACTCCGTTTTGTGGCGCAATACGACGATATACAGCAAGGCGGTTTCATTCGGCGGGTTTAATTCGTTCAGGTTGGAGGGTTGTGTGAGTCTTGCCGATTCATTCCCGCAACTGGCTGAGAAGGTATTGCGGAATCCGGTTATTTTTCTTTCCGATAGCCTTAAGCCATTTTCTCCGGAAATTGATTTTGCGGCTTCCGGCAACAACTCAATACTTTATACAGAAGGGCATGTGCTGAAGACTATCCCCGGTCAGTTGCAGAAATCCGCGGATGATTCAATAAGGCTTACTGATTTCTATCCGGGGTTTGCCAGCGCTGAAGTAAGCCTGAAGAATCCGGTTGCAATAACCTTGTTGCAGGCCTGGTATCCCGGATGGATGGTGCTGATTGACGGTAACGAAGCGGAGATATTTGTTTCTGACCGGATGTTTATGAGTGTACTTTGCGGTCCGGGTAACCACCGCGTCGAATTCGTATACAGCAACAACCTGATCATTGCGGCATTTCTTGTATCAGTAATTGCAATTCTGTTGATATTGTCAAGGTTGATTGCCGTTGCTTTCAGAGGGAGGAAGAAACTGGCTGTTGCAGCAATTGCATTCCTCTGGATTATGCCTGTTGCTGTTTTTCTGATACGCTTTAATCCATCAGAACCATATTCCGTCAAAAAGGAAAAAGCTTACCGGGATGCGGCACAAAAAGTTGCCGGCTCCGGGGTAAAACACGCTGTCTTCAATACCGACAACGAGTTGCTCATGCGAAAATACCTCGGTGAAGCCGGCTTTAAAGGGGAAGGCTATTTCTACAATCTTACCCGGAGGACAGACATCAGTCTGATGCTGGATTATTTGGATTCAATTGATAAACAGGGGGTTGAAAATCTTGCCAGGGTCAGCCTGTTCACTCCGTTCTCATTCGAAGAAGCCTGTGTGCTTTCCTCCTGGGATTGTATTTCTGAAGATAACCTGAATGATTTCGGAAATGTGGGCCTTCTGAACAAAGGTGGTGATCGTCGTTTTTATGAGACATTAAACGACTTTGAACAAGCGGTTCCGGGGTGGAATGGTCATGTTGAGGCACTCGACAGCCTGAATCCGTTCAGCGGTAGATTCTCAAACAGGATAGACGGCGATTCACCGGGAAGTTATGCCTGCAGGCTGAAGTTCGGTGAAGGGACTGTGCCCGGGTTGCCGGAAGGAAGGATCACTGTCCTGGCAAGGGTGAGGGTCAAAGGCAACGCTGAGGGTGCGTCACTGATTATCCAAAAGCGTCGCGGGAATCTGGCTGTGGAAACATTCCCGCTTCCCCTCGCCGGATTGACCAAACAAACTGATGGCTGGGTTCAGGTAGCGAAGGCCGGAACATTCAGTAACGATTTTATGCCGGATGATGAGCTGATCGCATATATCTGGGGGTCTGAAAAAACGAAACTCTATGCTGATGATTTCAGCCTTGAAATTATCTCCGGAGAATTCTGCAGGAAATAGGGCCGGCTGATGAATACTGTTAAATCTGTTGCTTTTTCAGGATGGCCTGTGATGCTTTGCAGAGCGGTTTTATTGAATTAAGCGGCTATGACCGGCACTGTGCCAAAGATCAGATTTTCATTTGTCTTTGAATACTCTCCTGCTGAAAATATTGTATTTCAGGATGCAGTATATGGCCCTGAAACCATCTTTTGCACCGATTTTTTTTCCTTCTTCGTAGGTCCTGCCATAATACGAGATGCCGACTTCATAGATCCGGATACCGGGAATACGCGAAATGCGGGCGGTGACCTCTGGTTCAAATCCAAAACGGTTCTCTTTCAGCCTTACCTTTTTGATAATTTCGGCCCTGAACATTTTGTAGCAGGTTTCCATATCGGTAAGGTTCAGATTGGTAAACATATTTGAAAGGAAGGTAAGGAACTGATTGCCGATGGAGTGCCAGAAAAAGAGAATTCTGTGCGGCCCTATACCCATAAAGCGCGATCCGTAAACCACATCGGCAACATCCGCCATCAGGGGTTTCAGCAAAAGGTTATAGTCGGCAGGGTCGTATTCGAGGTCGGCATCCTGAATCACAACGAAATCTCCGGTAGCCATTTCAATCCCCTTATGGATGGCGGCACCCTTCCCTTTGTTGACCGGCTGATTGAAAAGTACCATTCCGGCTTCAGGATGGGCGGCTGAATATCCGGCCAGTACTTCTGCTGTCTGGTCGGTGGAACAGTCGTTGACCACAATCAGCTCTTTTTCAATATCGTAGTCAAGCCTGGTCTCCCTGATCTTGTTGAGGATAAGATGAATGGTTTTGGCTTCGTTATAGGCGGGAATGACGATGGAGAGACGTTTCATGGATAAGAATGGAATTCAGGGATTCAAAGATTATTATGCTTACAGGTAAGCTTTGTGCTGATTTTCTTTGATTGGCCGATCGGGTGTAAAAGTATGCAAAACAAAGATTTTACGCAAGGATAAGCTTGTCGTTCGGTTACTCCTGGAAATAAATGCGTTTTACCCTGCGCGAAATACCTGTCAGGATTTCGTAAGGAATGGTGTCCATGGCTTCTGCCAGCCGGGTGATGGGCATATCGCTGCCAAAAACCACCACTTCATCGCCTTCATTGGCGGAAACGCCCGTAATGTCGAGCATGGTCATGTCCATACAGATGTTTCCGGCAACCGGTACGATATGTCCGTTGACCATCATCTTTCCACGGCCGTTACCCAGTCTGCGGCTGAGGCCATCGGCGTAACCAACGGGAATGGTGGCAATCACTGATTCTTTTTCTGCCTTCCAGCTTCTGTTGTAGCCCACGGTATCTCCGGCTCTGATTACTTTAATCTGGGAAATGCTGGTTTTCAGGCTGCTTACGGTTTCAAGCGATTTTTGTTCTCCGGGGTCTGTTGAAATGCCATAAAGTGAGATGCCAAGCCTGACCATCTCGAACTGGCTGTCGGGGAAACGGTTGATCCCGGCCGAATTAAGTATGTGCCTTATTACAGGATATCCCAGTCGCCTGGTAAGTTCTTCTGCCATCCTGCGGAAGCAGTCAATCTGCTGCCGGGTAAATGCATCCATTTCAGGATCTTCGCTGCCGGCAAGGTGAGAAAAAACCGATTGCACGGTGATTTCTTTCAGGGTGCAAAGCTGATCAGCGAGGGGTTTAATGTCATTATTTTCAAACCCAAGGCGGTGCATGCCGGTGTCCAGTTTCAGGTGGATCTTTACGGCGGCGGTCTGGCTGTCGGATTTCCGTTTGATTGCCCTCGCAAGCATGCTCAGGGTTCTGAAATTATAAATTTCAGGCTCAAGATTATAGCGGAGCATGGCATCCATCCCGTTCTCCTCCGGATTCATGACCATGATGGGTAAACTGATGCCGGCTTTTCTCAATTCGACGCCTTCATCTGCATAGGCTACGGCCAGGTAGTCGGCCCGGTGCCACTCAAGGGTATTGGCAATTTCAAAGCTCCCGCTCCCATATGAAAAAGCCTTTACCATCGCCATCAGTTTTGTGCCGGGGTTAAGCCTGGATCTGAAGTAGTTAAGGTTATGCACCAGGGCGTTCAGATTGACTTCAAGTACCGTTTCATGTGAACGCTGCTGAAGGAGTTTGTTAATCCTTTCAAAACCGAAAATCCTGGCCCCTTTGATCAGTATGCTTTCATCGTGGAAATCGCCCGGGTGAAAGCTTTTCAGAAATTCATCGGTGCCGGGGTAAAATCCGCCGGGAATTTCAAACAGCTTTTTATGTTTGCAGAGGGCAGGACCGATGCCGATAAGCCGCGTAATGCCTTTGTTGATAAGCATGCGGGCGATCTGTCCGTAAAGCTCTTCTTCATTGCCGGCGTTTTGAAGCATATCGCTGAGGATCACCGTGCGCCGTTCATGCTGGTTCTGCTGAACAAGAAAATCAAGCGCGATGGCCAGTGATTCGGGATCGGAGCTGTAAGCATCATTGATAACGGAGCACCCGTTGATTCCTTCCTTCATCTCGAGGCGCATGGCTACCGGTTGCAGTCTGAGCATCCGGCTGGCCGTAACATCAGGGCCATAGCCCATCAGCAGCATGACAGCCCAGCAATGCATGGCATTTTCGAAGGAGGCAGTATCGGAAAAAGGGATGGAAATCTCCATGGTGCGGTGTTGATAAACCGCCGTTATACGCGTATTCGATTTTCCTGTCTGCGTCTGGATAATCCTCAGCCGGGCATTCCCGGTACTTCCCCAGTCGAAAAGATCCGGAATGCCGTAAGGACTGTTTCTTAAAGCGTACCCGATTTCTTTGTGATCACTGCAATAAACCAGGGTTTTGCAATCGCGGAAAAGTTTTAATTTCTCTTCAGCTTTTTGTTGCTTTGACAGGAAATACTGATCATGCGCATGGCCGATATTGGTGAATATCCCGATATCAGGGCGTATGATGTGCTCAAGCTGCTCCATCTCGCCCGGCTCTGAGATGCCGGCTTCAAAGATGGCCAGATTATGCCAGTTGTTCATCTGCCACACCGAAAGCGGGACACCGATCTGCGAATTATAGCTTTTAGGACTGCGAACGATGGTTTTTTCCTGCGAAATCAATTGCCATAACCATTCCTTGACAATGGTCTTGCCATTGCTGCCCGTAATTCCGATAACCGGAAAGTCAAACCCTGACCTGTGGTGCGCTGCCAGTTTTTGCAGTGCTTCGAGCGGGTCATTGATAACAAGGAAGTTTGCTTCGGAAAAATTGCCATCAGGCACAGCGGAGACAACAAAATACCTTACACCTTTTTCGTAAAGTTCCCTGATGTAGCGGTGCCCGTCGTTGCGTGCAGTAGTAAGGGCAAAGAAGAGGGTATGCAGGGGGCTGGAGAGTTTACGGCTATCGGTCAGCAATTCTTTAATCAGCCCGTTTCCACCGGCACCGGTACATTCGCCACCCAGCAGATTAATGATTTCACTGAAAAAGTATCCTGTTTTTCCCATAATTTAGGCAAACCATCACAGGGTTATTTCTCCGTTTCCTGTTTACTCAGCTGAAGCGGGTTTGCTGTAATCTCTTTGTATTGACGGCGGTTATAGTAAATGTCAGCAGCCAGATAAAGTGCAGCCCTGAAGGAATCAGGAGAAGCCATGTCCTTTCCGGCGATTTCATAAGCAGTTCCATGGGCAGGTGAAGTGCGTATAACGGGCAGCCCCGCCGTGAAGTTCACCCCCGAGTCGAACGAAAGTGTTTTAAAAGGCAGCATACCCTGGTCATGGTACATGGCAAGAATACCATCAAATTGGGTATAATTTGAAGAGCCAAAGAAACCGTCGGCAGGGAATGGTCCGAAAACCATCATGCCCGATCCGAAAGCTTTTTGAATGGCCGGCGTGATTACATTCGTTTCTTCCGAACCTAAGAGACCGCTATCCCCGGCATGCGGATTAATGCCCAGCAAGGCAATGCGCGGGCTCTGTATGGCAAAATCCTGTACCAGCGACTGATGTAATATCCTGATTTTATGAAGCAGCAATTCTTCGGTTAAATGGCCCGGAACTTCACGCAGCGGCATATGACCTGTGACAACACCAATCCGTAGTTTATTGCTTACCATCAGCATCAGGTAATCCGTAGCGCCGAATTTATTGGCCAGATATTCTGTGTGGCCGGGGAAATGAAAATCTTTTGACTGAATATTCTGCTTGTTGATGGGCGCGGTGACCAAAACATCTATCAGCCCTTTCTTCAGGTCCTCGGTGGCGTTTTCGAGGGCCAGCAGGGCCAGCTCACCGGCTATCTGCGTGGATTTACCCATTTCAATTTTTACTTCCTGGTCGTGAATATTGACGATATTGGCCCGCTTGGGATTCGCCATATCGGCCTTTTTGATCAGGTTGAAGCTGAAATCGCTTACATTCAGCATTTTCCGGTGATATGAAGCGATCTTCGAAGATCCGTAAACAACAGGGGTAATCAGTTCAAATATCCTGTTATCAACAAATGATTTTATGATGATCTCGTAACTGATGCTGTTGATATCGCCATGGGTAATCCCCACGACGGGTCTTTTATCATTTTCGGACATTTTTCGGATTGTTTGTCAATAATTATCCGCAAAGATAAGATTTTGCTAATTTAGCAGTGTGATGCGTCACAGTTAATTCGCTGACCGGACCATAACTTTTCAGGCATGATAAACAGTATTGTTTTGCAGCGTTTGAAGGAGCGGGAAAAGGAGTTAAACACCCTTTACCGCCTGAGTAGCCTGTTGTCGGATCCGGATCTGAATCCCAAAGCCATATTCGGGGAACTGATCCGGTTTATTCCACTCGGGTTTCAGTATACAACCATATGTGAATCGAGGATAACTTTTGAAGGGAAAACGTGGGAAAGTGACGATTACCGGGAGACGCCCTGGCTGTTGGTTTCTGACATACTTGTGGACAACAATACTTCGGGTGAGATCAGGGTAGCTTATACCCAGTTGATTGAGATGCAGCACGGAAGCCAGTTTCTGCCGGAGGAACAGAAACTGCTGAATACGATTGCAGAAAGGATAGGGGATTATTTTTTTCAGCAACGGTTGAAGAATTCGCTTAAGCTGCTCGAGACCGGTAATGAAAATGGCAACGGGAATGGCAAGGTATTGTTGAAACCCGATCCGGACCAGCACTGGAAATGGCGTTACAGGATGGCTGAACGCATCAGTGAACTGATGGATATGGAACGTTTCGGAGTGAAGGCCATTTACCTGATTGGCAGTACAAAAAACGCCACTGCAGGCCCGGCCAGCGATCTTGACCTGCTTGTTTATCATCAATCCGACGAACAGCAACTCAATTGCCTGAGATCATGGTTCGACGGATGGAGTTTATGCCTGTCAGAAGAAAACCTGCAGCGGACCGGATACCAGACCGGCGGACTTATTGACCTCCACCTTATTACAGATAAGGATATCCATGAAGGTAACAGCTATGCTGTAATGATCGGGGCAGTAAATGATCCTGCCAGGCTGCTGCGGAAGGCGGATTAATTTTATCAGTAAAGCTGCCTATGACTACCTGCTACTTTGTCAGTGATCTTCACGGGAATACGCGGAAATATGAACTGCTTTTCGCCGAGGTCATCAGGAATAAACCTTCGTTTTTATTTATCGGCGGGGATTTATTGCCTCACATTCACCGTTCAGTAAGGCAAAGCGGCAGGTTGGTGCCGGATTTTGTGCGCGATTTTATTATCCCGGGTTTTAAAAACTTACGCCGGCAGTTGGGATGCAATTATCCTGAGGTTTTCATCATTATGGGCAATGATGATCACAGGGTAGAGGAGCAGGCTTTTCTGGAAGGTGAATCGATGGAGTTGTGGAAGTACCTTAACAGGGAGAAATTCAGGTTCGGGCCATACATGATTTACGGATATCCTTTTGTCCCGCCAACCCCCTTTCTGCTGAAAGACTGGGAGAAATACGACGTTTCGCGGTTTACCGACCCGGGTTGTGTTCCCCCCACCGAAGGATACCGCACCGTAGATCCTGATTATGACACTGAGTACGATACCATCGAAAAGGACCTGAAGGAACTTACCGGTGATGATGATATGGATAAGGCCATTTTTCTGTTCCACTCCCCGCCCTATCAGACCCATTTTGACAGGGCGGCCCTTGACGGACAGAAGATTGAACATGTCCCGCTCGATCTGCATGTAGGAAGCATTGCCATCAAGCGGTTTATTGAAGCGCGGCAGCCTTATATCACCCTTCACGGCCATATTCACGAGTCGGCAGCGATCACCGGCCACTGGGAACAGAAGTTCGGCCGCACCTGTGCTTTTACGGCAGCACACAACGGTCCGGAACTGGCGGTGGTCAGGTTTGAAATCGACAATCCGTGTGATTCTGAGCGAAAATTGCTCCTGCCCTGAACTAAACCAGTAATCAAATCCACAGAACTGTTAAAACCTTGTTTATGAAAAGAATATCATTACTTCCTCTTGTACTGCTCACATTGGTTTTTTGCGATCATGTCAGGGCGCAGCACAATGCTGTGGTTGACCGGATTATCGCTGAGGGAAAAACCAATAACAAGACTATGCAGCACCTGGATATCCTGTGTAACCGCTTTGGCGGCCGGCTTGTGGGGTCTGATGCCTATGAAAATGCCGCGGAATGGGCTGCATCCAGATTCAGGGAATGGGGGATGCAGGTGGAGATGGATGAGGCCGGAAGCGTTCCGGTAGGTTTTAACCGTGGCCCATGGTTTGGGCGTATGATGGGCGAACAGTCCATGACACTCCATTTTGTAACACCATCGTATACATCAGGTACCAAGGGGGTTCAGACCGGTCATGTGCTGTTGGAGCCCAAAACCCCTGAAGAGTTTGAAAGAATGAAAGGGGCCCTCAATGGTGCCTGGGTTTTGATCACAGGCAGAAGCAACGGTTTCCCCATAGATTTTTCGGCAGAAGCAGATGCCCGCCGCGACAGCATGATTCAGGAAAATGTGGAAATCAGAAAACAGATTCGTGAAATTTCAAGGGAGAATGAGAAATCGGAAAGCAAAAAGCAACTCCCTGAACTGAAGGATGAACCTGCACTTTTCTACAGGGAGATGCGTGAGGCTGGTATACTCGGGATCATACAGTCGGCTCCGGTGCCCCTGGTAGCCCTCTACGACCGGAAGAACATCAACAGCATGACATTTGAAAATCTGCCGACAGTGCCTGATATCAAGCTGGATGAGCATCAGTTTGCCGTGATAGAACAGATGGTTAAAGAGCGGAGAACGGTGTTGCTTGAGTTTGATATCCGCAACCATTTCAAGCCGGGCCCGGTGAAATATCACAATGTAATCGGAATCATTCCCGGAACTCAGTATCCTGAGGAGTACGTAATCATGGGAGGTCATCTTGACGCCTATGATGTGGCTACCGGTGGTGTTGACGACGGATCGGGCGTTTCGCCCACCATGGAAGCGGCCCGGCTGATAATGAAAGCCGGCGGTAAACCGAAACGTACCATTCTGGTGTGCCTCTGGGCCGCAGAAGAGTTCGGGCTGCTTGGATCACAAAGCTGGGTTGACAGGAACCGGGAGAAACTTCCTTACATCTCAAACATGTTTAACCGCGATTCAGGGCCATTGGCGCCGGTAAGTATCAGTGTTTCCGAAGCGATGTGGTCCGAAATGGAAAAGGTCTGCGCTCCCGTTACTGATATCAATCCGGATTTTCCTTTTGAGATGAAAAAGCGGGATCCTTCAGCGCGTCCGTTGAAACCCTGGGGAACCGACAGCGGACCGTTTGCCGTTGAAGGGGTGCCTGTGATGAGTTTCGGCCTTGAGGATGTAAAGGGGTATAATTTTAACTACCGGGAGATCTGGCACACCGAAAGGGATACCTATAATAAAAGCATTCCGGAATATCAGGAGCATGCGGCTGTAGTAACTGCCGTGGTAGTCTATGGCATCGCCGATCTGAAACGCCTGCTGCCGCGGGAAGGATATTTCACGGAGTAGAGGTCCGGCCGGCGGAATAAAAAACCATTGCTGATTTTCAGGTTTTCAGGCCTGGTGCATGTCAGTATTGCTGATGTGCCTCCGGAGTTCATCCATGATAGTCCGGGTGGCCCCTGTCCTTTCAGAAACATAAGCCCCTGCATTGTGCGCAGTTAATTCCAGCTTGTGCTGATCTGAAAGCAGTTGAATGACCTTGTCGCAAAACTCAGTTGCCAGGCTCACCGGGAATGCAGTACCTTCTGCAGTCATTTCGCGGGCCTCCCTGAACCGGTGGTAGTTCGGGCCGAAGAATACCGGATTCCCATAAGCTGCGGCTTCAAGAATGTTATGGATTCCGGCGCCAAATCCACCGCCAATGTAAGCAATGCTTGCAAACCTGTATAACTGTGAAAGGATGCCGATGGAATCAATAATTAGAAACTGCTTGTTTTCGAGGTTGGTTCCCGGAGCCTGACTGTAAAAAACGGCTTTGTCACCCAACTTCTGCGATAATTCCCTAAGCCGGCCCTGATTGGTTTCATGGGGTGCAATGATAAATTTAACGTTGTCGCCGGTTTTCTTGCTGAGTGCTTCGATCAGCTCATCATCGGGAGGCCAGGAACTCCCGGCAACAACCACGTGTTTTCCTGCAACAAATTTATCGATCAGCGGAAAGGGTTTCTGCTGTTCTTTTATGGCAGTTACCCTGTCGAACCGGGTATCTCCGCTGATCACAATATTGCTCACATCGACCATCCGGAGCAATTCGGCCGATTCTTCATCCTGAACAAAAATCATATTGATTTTCCGCAGGTGGGTGCGGAACCAGCCGCCGTACCATTTGAAAAAATGCTGGTTGGGCCTGAATATGGCTGAAACAGTAAATACCGGAACGTGATTGATGAAAAGCTCGTTCAGATAATTAAACCAGAATTCATATTTGACAAAGACTGCAACTGATGGCCGTGTTATTTTGATAAAACGCCGGGCATTCCGCCTTGTGTCAATGGGGAGATAAAATACATGGTCAACAAAGTCGTAATTATGGTGATGGTTATAGCCCGAAGGGGAGAAAAAGGTCAGGAGGATGGTATAGGAAGGGTATTCTCTTCTGAACGCTTCAATTACCGGTTTCCCCTGCTCAAATTCACCCAGGGATGCACAATGGAACCACATCACCGGAGCCGGGTTATCTGAATTGTAATGGGTGGCAAAAACTTCCCCGAGCTTGTCGAAAAGCGATTTCCGGCCATAATGCCACGACCTCGCCTTTGGGCTGAAAATTCCGGCCATTCGCAGGAACAGGTAATAAATTGCAATGGAGGTGCTGTATAGAAGCCTCATGACCCGGATGTGTTGATGAATATTTCTTTCACAGCAGTTTTTGATTTTCAATAATAGTAGAACTCTTTCGGCGCCCTCCTGTAAACAGGAATGAACCATCCGAACCTGATACCGGCAAAGGTATCAATAAAACTACCTTCATGGTACTTTCTTTCAGCAAAACTATAAGGTCTTACCCATGAAGTTTTTGCCATTGAAAAATCCAGGCCGGTATAGAAATTGACCTTGTTGTTATTGCCCAGGTAAAGATATCCCAGAAAGATATTGGAAACAAATCCGTTTTTGAATTCATCGTAGCCTTTTACATAATCACCGGTGATCTGCGGCGCGGTTTTGTCCCGGTGTTCGATGTATATTTTATGCTGAAGATATCCTCCGGCAAGCGTCAGCAATATGCCTGAGTTACGGTTTGGCCCCCAGGCCGGTATAATTTTTCCTATTCTGGCCATCGCGTTAAATCCCCGCATGTAGAAATGAAAATCGGCGTATGTGCCTTCCATATCAATGATATTGCCATCGGTGGTGGCGATACTCTGCAAAATGTTGTCACTGTTTTTTACTATTCCACCAAAGATAAAATTGCTTTCAACTCCCAGTATCCAGTTAGCCCTGGTCTTGAATATATAGCCGGGTCCAACCTGGGCAAACTGTCCGAACCTGCCGGCAAGATCATTGCCCGGCAGTTGCAGCGACAAACTGCCATGAATAAGATGTGTGAATATGGCAGAATCACTGATGCTTTTTTGGGCAAACAGGCTGGGTGCCGCCAGCAAAAAGAGAAGGATCAGTTTTAACGAGTGTTTCATTTACGGAGTTTTTTCAATGGTCAGATAGATGTACAACCTGTCGCAGCGCATAGGTGACACCCGGTCTGTTGTTTTAAAAAACACCTGAACGACCTGCTGACAGGACAGTGCTTTGCCATGCAAAAAAGATGCATCATGCTGATACGGCTCCGGAAGTTGAATTTCTTGCGCATCAGACAAGGCAAAATATTATGGCAAAGATATGAAATTGAATTATCGGAAGTTGTTCCTTTCGCTCGGCAACAGTTAAGTATTTATAAAAAACTCATGTTTGTTTGCGGCATGTTTATCAGTGTACAGCCGAGTTATTGTATCTTTGCCGCTCATATAATTATTCAGGTTTTTACCCTGCAAATAATCCAACCTCACTAAATCTGCAGCCGATGAACAAGATTGCCATGGTTGACCTTAAGCGTCAGTATGAGAAAATTAAACCTGAGATAGATCAGGCCATCAGTGATGTAATTAATTCAACAGCCTTTATAAACGGGCCCGCGGTAAGGGCATTCCAGGAAGACCTGGAGAAATACCTAGATGTAAAACATGTTATCCCGTGTGCAAACGGAACAGACGCGTTGCAGGTTGCCATGATGGCTTTGGGAATCAAGCCCGGTGATGAGGTGATTACAACCAACTTTACATTTATTGCAACAGCCGAAGTGATTGCCCTGCTCGGGTTTACCCCGGTGGTTGTAGATGTTGACCCTGAAACATTTAACATTGATCCGGATGCCGTTCGCCGTGCCATCACACCTAAAACAAAGGCGGTTGTTCCGGTTCATCTTTTCGGGCAGTGCGCCGATATGGAGGCCATGCTTGAGATAGCGAAGGAATACAATCTGTTTGTGATAGAAGATGCCTGTCAGGCTATCGGAGCCGACTATATTTTTGCCGATGGCAGCCATAAAAAGGCCGGGACGATAGGTCATGTGGGTTGTACTTCATTTTTCCCGAGCAAGAACCTTGGTTGCTATGGGGATGGCGGTGCGATTTTTACCAACGATGATGAACTGGCCAAACAACTGCGGGTGGTGGTAAATCATGGGATGACAGTCAGGTATTACCATGATTATGTGGGGGTTAACAGCCGGCTCGACAGCATACAGGCGGCTGTACTGAAGGTGAAACTGGCCAGGCTGGATGAGTATGCAGCCGCCCGCAATCGTGCGGCATCATTTTACGACAAGGCCTTCGGTAATCACCCGAAGCTGAAAATCCCCGTAAGGTTTGAACGTTCTACCCACGTATTTCATCAGTACACCCTGGTAACTGACGGCATCGACCGGGCGGCGCTGATCGATTTTCTGGCCAGGCGCGATATCCCTGCCATGATTTATTATCCGGTTCCGCTTCATCTGCAGAAGGCATATATTGATCCCAGGTACCGTGAAGGTGACTTCCCGGTTACTGAACACCTTTGCAAAACGGTAGTTTCGCTGCCCATGCACACCGAACTGGATGAAGAGCAGCTGAATTATATCACAACTTCAGTGCTGGAGTTTGTGAATCAATAGGGCTGACTTACGATAAATGCACAGGCCGGTTTTTTTCCGGCCGTTTTTGTTATTCAATCACCGAATCAGTAAATTTACATTTGCATTTTAACCTGCAATAATGGCAACAGCTTAAAACAGGAATTATATGGGAAAAGATTTTTTTATACACGAAACCGCCGTGGTTGACGAGGGCTGCATAATCGGAAAAGGAACCAGAATCTGGCATTTCTCGCACCTGATGACAGGCTGCAAACTGGGCGAAAACTGCAACCTGGGGCAGAATGTGGTGGTATCGCCGGGTGTTGTACTCGGAAATAATGTGAAGGTGCAGAACAATGTCTCTGTTTATACCGGCGTTATTTGTGAAGATGATGTTTTTCTCGGGCCTTCCATGGTTTTTACCAACATCGTAAATCCCAGGAGTGCGGTGGTCAGAAAAGGGCAGTACGCGGTAACAACGGTTCATAAAGGTGCTTCAATAGGAGCAAATGCCACCATTGTTTGCGGGCACGATATCGGCGAATATGCATTTATCGGAGCCGGTGCAGTGGTTACGCGTTCGGTACCCGCTTATGCACTGGTAGTCGGGAATCCTGCCAGGCAGATCGGATGGATGAGTGAATACGGACACCGGCTTAACTTTGATGCAGGCGGAATCGCCGTTTGTCCCGAAAGCGGTGAGAAATACCGGCTCGAAAGCAATATAGTCAGTAAATTACAGGAAAATAAGTAATCAGGTATGAGGATACTCGTAACAGGCGGTACTGGTTATATCGGCTCGCATACCGTTGTGGAACTGATGGAGCAGGGTTATGAAGTTGTCATTGCGGATAACCTCTCCAATTCACATGCAGAAGTGGTTGACCGGATTGCGGAAATTTGCGGAAGGCGGCCTGAATTCTGCAAAATTGATCTTGCCGCCCGGGATGAAACCAGGGATTTCTTTGCCGCACAACAGAAGCTTGATGGAATTATTCATTTTGCCGCCTTCAAAGCTGTTGGCGAGTCCATGCTTGAGCCCCTCAGGTATTACCGTAACAACCTGGATTCGCTGCTTAACGTCCTGGAAGGAATGAAGGAGCATCATATCCCCAACCTGGTTTTTTCTTCGTCGTGTACGGTTTACGGACAACCCGACGAGTTGCCGGTGCGCGAAACCTCCCCTGTGAAGGAAGCCTGGTCGCCTTACGGGAATACCAAGCAGATGTCAGAACAGATTCTGCGATTTACAGTGGAAGCCCACGGACTAAAAACCATTGCCCTCAGGTACTTTAATCCCATCGGGGCGCATGCCTCGGCCCTGATCGGCGAGTTGCCGCTGGGTGTTCCCAACAATCTGGTGCCCTTTATAACCCAGACAGCAATCGGGTTGAGACCGGTACTGAACGTATTCGGGAATGATTATGATACTCCTGACGGAACTGCCATTCGCGATTATATTCATGTGGTTGACCTTGCCAAAGCCCACGTGGTTGCTGTTGACAGAATGATCTCCGGCGCGTCAGCGTCACCGTTTGAAATTTTTAATCTGGGAACAGGCAACGGTTTCAGTGTGTTGGAAGTGATACATTCATTTGAGAAAGTAAGCGGAGAGAAGCTCAATTACCGGATAGTTGACCGAAGGCCCGGAGATGTGGAAAAAGTATGGGCCGATACTTCAT
Organism: Lentimicrobium saccharophilum; assembly: GCF_001192835.1. Classification (NCBI taxonomy): domain Bacteria; kingdom Pseudomonadati; phylum Bacteroidota; class Bacteroidia; order Bacteroidales; family Lentimicrobiaceae; genus Lentimicrobium; species Lentimicrobium saccharophilum. Next base: position 2,105,493 of record NZ_DF968182.1, on the reverse strand, counting down.
ACGCCAACAGGGAACTGGGATGGAAAGCCGGAAAGTCGCTGGATGAAATGATGCTTTCGGCCTGGAACTGGGAAAAAGCCCTGGCAAATAAAAAATAACTCTAAAATTACAATTATGAAAACCATCCTGATCACGGGAGGAGCCGGCTTTATCGGTTCTCATGTTGTCCGACTGTTTGTAAAAAAGTATCCTGACTACAGGATCGTTAATCTCGATAAGCTCACCTATGCCGGCAACCTGGCCAACCTGAAGGATGTTGAAAACTGTCCCAATTATATTTTTGAGAAAGCCGATATTACTGACGGCGGGCGAATGCTGGAGTTGTTCTCGGCATACAGGTTCGACGGGGTAATCCATCTGGCGGCCGAATCGCATGTTGACCGTTCCATTTTAAACCCGATGGAATTTATCCTTACCAATATCGTCGGAACTGTTAACCTTCTGAATGCAGCCCGTGCAACGTGGGGTGAAGATATGCAGGGAAAGCGGTTTTACCATATTTCCACGGATGAAGTTTATGGCTCCCTTGACGATGAAGGTAAATTCCTTGAAACCACCCCTTACGATCCGCGAAGCCCCTACTCTGCGAGCAAGGCCAGCAGCGATCACCTGGTAAGGGCTTATTTTCATACCTATCACTTGCCGGCAGTGCTTTCAAACTGTTCCAACAACTACGGTCCTTACCAGTTTCCCGAAAAACTTATTCCGCTGTTTATTCACAACATCCGCAACAACAAGCCCCTGCCGGTTTACGGAAAAGGCGAAAATGTGCGCGACTGGCTGTATGTGGTTGATCATGCAAAAGCAATAGATCTTATTTTTCATAAAGGCAGGGAAGGGGAGACTTACAACATAGGCGGGAACAACGAGTGGCAAAATATACAGTTGATCAGGAAACTATGTGAAATTATGGACCGCAAACTCGGCAGGGAAGCCGGGGAGTCGGAAAAACTGATTACCTTCGTTAAAGACCGTGCCGGTCACGATCTCCGGTATGCCATTGATGCTACAAAAATCAAGAATGAGCTGGGCTGGGAGCCGGCCATCAGGTTTACCGAAGGATTCGAAACCACCGTTGACTGGTATCTGAGCAATGAAGAATGGCTGAATAACGTGACTTCGGGCGATTATCAGAAATATTACGAAGAACAATACGGGAAAAGAGTTTAATAATTCCCGGGGGCTTCGAACATTATATTGTGGAGTTGAAAAGGCAGAGAGGCCAGTGGTTCAGGCTGAATTCTCTGATATTATCGTTTATTCTTTTCTTTTCCGGATATGATTTAGTTTTTTTTACGATTAACCGGTTTGAATGCTATGGCAAAAGAGGATGATCTGGTTTTTATTGAAGCTGGTGCTGAAGACGCATTTGAAAAGGGTATCTGCTGCAGCAAGGATAGAAAATCAAAGGGTTATCAAACCAAGGTGGCCTGGCTTCAGCAGCCCCATAACAGAGAAGTCCGGCTTCTATTGGTAAGCAAGCACGTTGATGGCATTATCGGCTTTGCCGAATACATGCCTTCCGAAGCTGCATGGCGGCCGGTTTCAGCGGATAATTACATGTTTATTCAATGCATTGTCATGTACCGGAAAGCATCCCGAAGTCAGGGCGTAGCCGGGAAAATGCTTACGGTTATTGAAGAAAAGGCTTTGTCGCAGGGCATGAACGGGGTTTGCGCGATGTGCAGCAGCGGAACCTGGATGGCCGGCAAGAGTCTTTTTGAGAAAAATGGTTATGCGGTTTGTGATCAACTCGACCGCTTTGAACTGCTTTACAAAACCTTCCGGCCCGGTGTGCCGGCCCCTTCGCTGATTGACTGGAGCCTGCAGCTTGATAAGTATCAGGGCTGGCACCTGCTTTATGCCGATCAGTGCCCCTGGCATCAAAAAGCCGTTAGCGACCTGAAGGAGGCTGCGGTCGAAAATCATCTTGAGCTTAACGTTACGCTGATCGAAACCCCGGAACAGGCCAGGCATGCGCCAACCGGTTACGGAACCTTCGGGTTGATCAAAGACGGAAAACTGCTTGCCGATCACTACATCAGCAAAACACGGTTCCTGAATATCCTGCGGAAAGAAATCTGAATAAGTGAAACCGGACAAAGGCCGGGTGACCTTCTGTCCGGTTTGATCCGGTTGTAAATAACTCCGGATATCGCAAAACACACTATAAACTGCCGCTGACTTCGCCGGTGTCAAAATTGTAAACATTGCCCGAAGGGTTGCCCGAGAACGAGACATTGGTATGTGTTATAATGCTGTCATCGTGAAGCCCGATCCCGAAGTATTTTGAATTTCTGAGTGTTACATTATCCATTGCAAGGATTGCGTTATAATCAACCACCACATTGCATTTAAAAGTGCTGTTTGAGCCGGCATACTCAATGATGCAATTGCTGAGTGAGTTTTCATGGTCTGTTGAGATGTAAAGCCCTTCCCAGTTCGAGGCATTTGCATCCAGTTTTGAGAAAAGCACCGGCTCCGAGGCTGTTCCGTTCACCTGCAACCTCCCCGAATTGATTACATTCATCCAGGTATCCGCACTGAACAGGATCTGAACTCCTTTACCAATACTCAGATTTTTTTCAACATAAGCGCTGTTTTCAAATGCATAGGGAACCGTGGTTTTGTTCAGGGTAAAATCCTCGTTCATGCTCAGTCCGTTAACCCATACCATCGGACGGTTGTTAAGGGCAAGCTGTGAGGTTTCATTCAGCACGCTGCAATGTGAAAGGTCAGCCATTCTGATGGGATACCTTTCGCAGTTTTTGATGGTGTTGTTATCAAAGCCCGTGAATTTCTGTGACACATCGGAAGTCATGACTCCGCTGCCAAGTGATCCGTCAATCAGGCAGTTATTCATTTTAAGTTTTGCATTGTATAACAAAACTACCACCGCCCAGTCTTCGTCGCTGCCGCCGTTGATAAACTCCACATATTCAAACTGATTGTCACTGCGGCTCGAATAGATACTTACCTGATCCCATGAACCTTTATTCTGGTTGTTCACAGGTCCGGTCAGGATAATGGGTTGCTGCGCTGTTCCCACCATTCTTAATCCGGCATTTTCGCCGACACTGATGCCACTGCCCACGCCGGTAAATGCGATTTTTACTCCCGGCTCCACGGTTAACAGTGCATTCCCTTCGATGTAGAAATATCCATCAATAATATAATCAATTCCATCGTTGCGGTTGACAAGGGTGCGGTTTGCCGACATACTTCCTGTAAGGGTTTCTGAACCCATGCCGCCGCCTTCGGAGGTAACGGTAACCACATACGCTGAAGTGCTCCCATCTTCGGCAGTAACCGTAAATGCCACCGGAGCGGTGAAATCCACAACCGTTCCGGAAGCCGGGTTTACGGTTGCACCGCTTGAAACTGTGATGGTCGGAATAAGTGCTGTGATGTTCCCGTTTGCAGGAATTACCGCAGTCGCGGTCTTGTTATCCTGATCAACGGTTGCGACCACTGCAGGGGTAAACTGATTGAATACGATGCCCAGAATCTGTTTTTCGCTTTTGAGGGAAGGCTTATCATCATCTTTCGTACAGGAGGTTGAAAGCAGAACCAGTGTGGTAAAGAAGGCAAACAATACAGATAATTTTTTCATAATGTGTTTTTTTTGAGTTTGAAACTTGTGCAAAACTATTCAGCCCTTCTATCAGAAAATACCCCCTTTTGGGGGTTTTTGAATGCGGGAAATGATTGATACATTTGCATAAACTCAAATTATTCCTTTTTCAGATGTTAAGCTTTTGGTTTGGTCAAAATAATGATGTTACTTTTTCCCGCAGGATCTGCATCATCCTATTGGTGGGTTGTTGCTGCCTCACTTTTTCGTTTCAGGGATATGCGGCATCCTATACCGATTCACTTTTGAATGTGATATCGCGGGCTAAAGGAGTTGAAAAATTCAATGCCTACAATCAGCTGTTCGATTATTATGAAGCGAACGACCATCAGTCAGCGCTGCAAACAGTGTGGCAGCAAATGGATTTCAGCAGGCAATCAGATAACCGGGAGTGGGTAGGTGGTGCTTTTGCAAACCTTGGGTCCTTGTACCTGGCCCGGGGGATGGCCGATAGCGCCGGTTACTTTTTTACCAGGGCTTATAAGCAATATAAGGAGGCCGGCAATGATGATGCAACCATGAACCAGCTTTGTAATATCAGTACTGCCTGCAGGTTGACTTTTAAATTTGAGGAGGCGCTGGCAAAGCTTCAGAAGGTGCTTGATTATTATACAGAGCAGAAAGATGACTTCAGGATTGCGCAGACGCTTGCCAATATGGGTACCATTTACAATGAAATGGGCAATAACGGAAAGCATGACGAATACATGAGAAAAGCCCTTGAGATTCAGTACCGGCTTCCCGTCGACCGTTCAAGGGGTATCAGCCTCATCAACCTCTGCCTGAGTTTATCCTCGCAAAGGAAGTTTGAAGAAGCTTTTGGCTATGGCAAGGAAGCCGTTGAGGTTTTCAGGCAGCTGAATGATCCTTTTTTCACAGGTGCTTGCCTGGTGCGGGCCGGAAGTGCTGCCATAGGATTAAACAATGACGGTGACGCACTGAAATATGCCCGCGAAGCCTACTCAATCAGCGAACAAACCGGTAACGATCACCTCAGGGCGGAAGCGCTGAGGCTGCTGGCAGATTATTATATGAAGCACGGTGACTTTGAAAAAGCCCGTGAAGTGGCTTTCGAAGCTTTCTCACTGGCAGATACCTCAAATAAATCAGATATGATTTATCATTATGATCTGCTGACTACCCTGAGCATTCAAGTCGGTGACAAACAGAATGCGCTGAAGTTTTATACAGCCTATGTCAAACTTAAAAACGAAGCCCAGGAAGATGAATTCAGGGATAAGATATCCGAGATGGAGGTGAAATATGAAAGCGAGAAAAAAGAACTGATCATCAGTAACCTTAAGAACAGACAGAAATTGCAATGGATCGGGATTCTGACCGGCACTTTAATCTTTCTTATTGTGGTGTTGTTGCTGATGCTCAGGCAGAAAAATCTGAAACAGCGCCGGTTACTTGCCGAGCAGAAGGTTAAGCAGCTTGAGCAGGAAAAACTTACCATAGCCACGCAATCGGTGCTTGATGGCGAAACTGCCGAGCGCAGCCGCCTTGCCCGTG
>NZ_DF968182.1:1794268-1800180 GCF_001192835.1 Lentimicrobium saccharophilum | reverse complement strand
CCTCAGCTGCCTGCCAATGTTGAATGTATAGGTGCTAACCTGTCGTTCACCTACATGGTAGATGGTGACTGCGAAGATGATCAGTGCACTTCGACCTTTGTTGTGGCTCCTGATGTTGATCTTGTTGTTACCTGTGCTCCTGCTGTTAATATCACCGATCCTTGTGCTACACTGGCTTCCATTGAGGATGCTTATGACGCATGGGTTGCCGGCTTCGGCAATACAGGCGGTTGCAATGTAACCACCAATATCGGTCAGATACCTCAGCTGCCTGCCAATGTTGAATGTATAGGTGCTAACCTGTCGTTCACCTACATGGTAGATGGTGACTGCGAAGATGATCAGTGCACTTCGACCTTTGTTGTGGCTCCTGATGTTGATCTTGTTGTTACCTGTGCTCCTGCTGTTAATATCACCGATCCTTGTGCTACACTGGCTTCCATTGAGGATGCTTATGACGCATGGGTTGCCGGCTTCGGCAATACAGGCGGTTGCAATGTAACCACCAATATCGGTCAGATACCTCAGCTGCCTGCCAATGTTGAATGTATAGGTGCTAACCTGTCGTTCACCTACATGGTAGATGGTGACTGCGAAGATGATCAGTGCACTTCGACCTTTGTTGTGGCTCCTGATGTTGATCTTGTTGTTACCTGTGCTCCTGCTGTTAATATCACCGATCCTTGTGCTACACTGGCTTCCATTGAGGATGCTTATGACGCATGGGTTGCCGGCTTCGGCAATACAGGCGGTTGCAATGTAACCACCAATATCGGTCAGATNTGCTCCAGCGATGAGTGCACTTCGACCTTCTATGTAGCTCCGGCACCTGAGGTTGAAGTTACCTGCGCTGAACCGGTTAACCTGCCCGCATGTACACCTGCCGTTGATATCCAGGCTGCCTATACTTCATGGGCTGCCGGCTTCAGCTTCACGGGTGGTTGCGGTGCAACAAGCAACATAGCCCAGGTCCCGACACTGCCTGCAGACTTCTGCGACGGCGTTAACCTGAGCTTTACTTATACCGCCAGCGATGACTGCTCCAGCGATGAGTGCACTTCGACCTTCTATGTAGCTCCGGCACCTGAGGTTGAAGTTACCTGCGCTGAACCGGTAAATCTGCCCGCATGTACACCTGCCGTTGATATCCAGGCTGCCTATACTTCATGGGCTGCCGGCTTCAGCTTCACCGGTGGTTGCGGTGCAACAAGCAACATTGCCCAGGTCCCGACACTGCCTGCAGACTTCTGCGACGGCGTTAACCTGAGCTTTATTTATACCGCCAGCGATGACTGCTCCAGCGATGAGTGCACTTCGACCTTTGTTGTGGCTCCTGATGTTGATCTTGTTGTTACCTGTGCTCCTGCTGTTAATATCACCGATCCTTGTGCTACACTGGCTTCCATTGAGGATGCTTATGACGCATGGGTTGCCGGCTTCGGCAATACAGGCGGCTGCAATGTAACCACCAATATCGGTCAGATACCTCAGCTGCCTGCCAATGTTGAATGTATAGGTGCTAACCTGTCGTTCACCTACATGGTAGATGGTGACTGCGAAGATGATCAGTGCACTTCGACCTTTGTTGTGGCTCCTGATGTTGATCTTGTTGTTACCTGTGCTCCTGCTGTTAATATCACCGATCCTTGTGCTACACTGGCTTCCATTGAGGATGCTTATGACGCATGGGTTGCCGGCTTCGGCAATACAGGCGGTTGCAATGTAACCACCAATATCGGTCAGATACCTCAGCTGCCTGCCAATGTTGAATGTATAGGTGCTAACCTGTCGTTCACCTACATGGTAGATGGTGACTGCGAAGATGATCAGTGCACTTCGACCTTTGTTGTGGCTCCTGATGTTGATCTTGTTGTTACCTGTGCTCCTGCTGTTAATATCACCGATCCTTGTGCTGCTCCTGCTTCCGTCCTGGCTGCTTACAATGCCTGGGTTGCCGGATTTAGCTACACAGGCGGTTGCAATGTAACCACCAATATCGGTCAGATACCTCAGTTGCCTGCCAATGTTGAATGTATAGGTGCTAACCTGTCGTTCACTTACATGGTAGATGGTGACTGCCAAGATGATCAGTGTACTTCAACCTTTGTTGTGGCTTCTGATGTTGACCTTGAAGTTATCTGTGCTCCTGCTGTTAATATCACCGATCCTTGTGCTACACTGGCTTCCATTGAGAATGCTTATGATGCATGGGTTGGCGGCTTCGGCTATTCAGGCGGTTGCAATGTAACCACCAATATCGGTCAGATACCTCAGCTGCCTGCCAATGTTGAATGTATAGGTGCTAACCTGTCGTTCACCTACATGGTAGATGGTGACTGCGAAGATGATCAGTGCACTTCGACCTTTGTTGTGGCTCCTGATGTTGATCTTGTTGTTACCTGTGCTCCTGCTGTTAATATCACCGATCCTTGTGCTACACTGGCTTCCATTGAGAATGCTTATGATGCATGGGTTGGCGGCTTCNGCTCCGGCACCTGAGGTTGAAGTTACCTGCGCTGAACCGGTTAACCTGCCCGCATGTACACCTGCCGTTGATATCCAGGCTGCCTATACTTCATGGGCTGCCGGCTTCAGCTTCACCGGTGGTTGCGGTGCAACAAGCAACATTGCCCAGGTCCCGACACTGCCTGCAGACTTCTGCGACGGCGTTAACCTGAGCTTTACTTATACCGCCAGCGATGACTGCTCCAGCGATGAGTGCACTTCGACCTTCTATGTGGCTCCTGCACCTGAGGTTGAAGTTACCTGCGCTGAACCGGTTAACCTGCCCGCATGTACACCTGCCGTTGATATCCAGGCTGCCTATACTTCATGGGCTGCCGGCTTCAGCTTCACCGGTGGTTGCGGTGCAACAAGCAACATTGCCCAGGTCCCGACACTGCCTGCAGACTTATGCGACGGCGTTAACCTGAGCTTTATTTATACCGCCAGCGATGACTGCTCCAGCGATGAGTGCACTTCGACATTCTATGTGGCTCCGGCTCCTGCCGTATCCGTAGCAGGACCGGAGGATGCCTCCTACAGCAGTTGTGACTTTGCAGACCAGTCAGCCCTGAATACGGCCTTTGCCGCATGGCTTGGCCAGTTTGCCGTGACCGGTGACGGATGTGGAGTAATTATCCCCGATCTGAGTGGTTATACAGCTCCTGTACTTTGCGAAGGAGGAGAGGTGTCAATTACTTACAGTATCGCTGACCTTTGCAGCAGTGCCAGCATAACGCGCAGCTTCACCGTAAATGCCCCTACAGCGATTGTAATAGCAGAACCTGCTGATTTCAGTGCAGACGCCACCGATTTTGCCGACCAGGCAGAGATTAATGCAGCGTTTGCAAGCTGGCTTGAAGGCTTTGGAGTCACGGGCGGATGCAATCCCCAGGGCAGCTATGGAACGCCAACGGCGCCCACGCTTTGCGGAGGATTTACCGAAGTTACCTATAATGTAACCGACCTTTGCCAGACAGGCACAGCCACGGCCACGTTCACCATTGTATCACCCAACCCCTTGGTGATTAACAAGCCCAACGACTACAGCGGTTCATCATGTATGTTTGCCGATCAGGCCGCGGTAGACGCAGCGTTTGCCACCTGGCTGACCGGCTTCAGTGTAAGCGGAGGGTTTAACCCTGTGGGAACCATCGTTGGTACACCCTTAGCGCCGGTACTCTGCCAGGGCGGCACCACCACTGTGACCTATAATGTAACGGATGAATGCGGCGGCGGGTCAGTAACAGCGACCTTTACATTGATTGCGCCGGCAGCTGTTTCCGTGGCAGGACCGGCGGATGCTTCATACAGCAGTTGTGACTTTACAGACCAGACAGCCCTGAACACGGCCTTTGCCGCATGGCTAGGCCAGTTTGCAGTGACCGGTGACGGATGTGGCGTAACGGCCCCCGATCTGAGTGATTACGCAGCCCCTGTACTCTGCCAGGGAGGTGAGGTATCAATTACTTATAGTATTGCTGATCTTTGCACAAGTGCAAGCATTACGCGCAGCTTTAGCGTCACAGCCCCGTCAGCCGTATCCGTAGCAGGACCGGCGGATGCTTCCTACAGCAGTTGTGACTTTGCAGACCAGTCAGCCCTGAATACGGCCTTTGCCGCATGGCTTGGCCAGTTTGCCGTGACCGGTGACGGATGTGGAGTAATTATCCCCGATCTTAGTGGTTATACAGCTCCTGTACTTTGCGAAGGAGGAGAGGTGTCAATTACTTACAGTATCGCTGACCTTTGCAGCAGTGCCAGCATAACGCGCAGCTTCACCGTAAATGCCCCTACAGCGATTGTAATAGCAGAACCTGCTGATTTCAGTGCAGACGCCACCGATTTTGCCGACCAGGCAGAGATTAATGCAGCGTTTGCAAGCTGGCTTGAAGGCTTTGGAGTCACGGGCGGATGCAATCCCCAGGGCAGCTATGGAACGCCAACGGCGCCCACGCTTTGCGGAGGATTTACCGAAGTTACCTATAATGTAACCGACCTTTGCCAGACAGGCACAGCCACGGCCACGTTCACCATTGTATCACCCAACCCGCTGGTGATTAACAAGCCCAACGACTACAGCGGTTCATCATGTATGTTTGCCGATCAGGCCGCGGTAGACGCAGCGTTTGCCGCATGGCTGACCGGCTTCAGTGTAAGCGGAGGGTTTAACCCTGTGGGAACCATTGTTGGTTCACCGGTAGCTCCGGCACTTTGCCAGGGCGGCACCACCACTGTGACCTATANGTACTTTGCGAAGGAGGAGAGGTGTCAATTACTTACAGTATCGCTGACCTTTGCAGCAGTGCCAGCATAACGCGCAGCTTCACCGTAAATGCCCCTACAGCGATTGTAATAGCAGAACCTGCTGATTTCAGTGCAGACGCCACCGATTTTGCCGACCAGGCAGAGATTAATGCAGCGTTTGCAAGCTGGCTTGAAGGCTTTGGAGTCACGGGCGGATGCAATCCCCAGGGCAGCTATGGAACGCCAGCGGCGCCCACGCTTTGCGGAGGATTTACCGAAGTTACCTATAATGTAACCGACCTTTGCCAGACAGGCACAGCCACGGCCACGTTCACCATTGTATCACCCAACCCGCTGGTGATTAACAAGCCCAACGACTACAGCGGTTCATCATGTATGTTTGCCGATCAGGCCGCGGTAGACGCAGCGTTTGCCGCATGGCTGACCGGCTTCAGTGTAAGCGGAGGGTTTAACCCTGTGGGAACCATTGTTGGTTCACCGGTAGCTCCGGCACTTTGCCAGGGCGGCACCACCACTGTGACCTATATTGTAACGGATGAATGCGGAGGCGGGTCAGTAACAGCGACCTTTACATTGATTGCCCCGTCAGCCGTTTCCGTAGAAGGACCGGCGGATGCTTCCTACAGCAGTTGTGACTTTACAGACCAGGCAGCCCTGAACACGGCCTTTGCCGCATGGCTAGGCCAGTTTGAAGTTACCGAAGACGGATGCGGCGTAACGGCCCCCGATCTGAGTAATCTCACAGCTCCGGTACTTTGCGAAGGTGGTGTGGTAACCGTAACCTATGGCATTACAGATCTTTGCAGCAGTACCAGTATTACGCGCAGCTTTAGCGTCACTGCCCCGTCAGCCGTATCCGTAGCAGGACCGGCGGATGCTTCATACAGCAGTTGTGACTTTACAGACCAGGCAGCCCTGAACACGGCCTTTGCCGCATGGCTAGGCCAGTTTGAAGTTACCGAAGACGGATGCGGCGTAACGGCCCCCGATCTGAGTAATCTCACAGCTCCGGTACTTTGCGAAGGTGGTGTGGTAACCGTAACCTATGGCATTACAGATCTTTGCAGCAGTACCAGTATTACGCGCAGCTTTAGCGTCACTGCCCCGTCAGCCGTATCCGTAGCAGGACCGGCGGATGCTTC
>NZ_DF968182.1:1114985-1118632 GCF_001192835.1 Lentimicrobium saccharophilum | reverse complement strand
AGACGACGAGACGCGGGCGGGCTTAACTTCTCTGTGATTCCCTCCCCCTCAGACCGATATGTTTAAAACCACAAAAGGCTACCCTTTCGGATAGCCTTTGTGTTATAAGGTTGGCGACGACCGGATTATATCTCGTCGGTTTATCGCGTTTTTCAGCGATAAGCTGACGAGACTCCCACCTGGTTTGGCAGTATCTCGTCATCTCGTCAGACGAAGGTGAAGCAATCTGAAGATAATTTTCAATGTCTGACCAGACGACGAGACGCGGGCGGGCTTAACTTCTCTGTGATTCCCTCCCCCTCAGACCGATATGTTTAAAACCACAAAAGGCTACCCTTTCGGATAGCCTTTGTGTTATAAGGTTGGCGACGACCTACTCTCCCACCTGGTTTGGCAGTACCATCGGCGCTGGTGGGCTTAACTTCTCTGTTCGGAATGGGAAGAGGTGGACACCACCGCTAAAGTCACCTTAAGCTTTTGAATATGATACATCCTTTTAAAAAAAGGATTGACATGTGCAGGAAGAAGGTCCACTGCCCCATTGAAGGGGACAGGTGAAGTAAAAGAGTTTGTACCTAAGAAAGTTTACGGGTAATTAGTATCGCTCGGCTTTGACATTACTGTCTTTACACCTGCGACCTATCAACGTCGTAGTCTACAACGACCCTTAAAAGAAGTCTCATCTTGAGCTGAGTTTCGCACTTAGATGCTTTCAGCGCTTATCTCATCCATACGTGGCTACCCTGCGATGCAGCTGGCGCAACAACAGGTACACCAGAGGTATGTCCGACTCGGTCCTCTCGTACTAGAGTCAGGTGCTCTCAAACTTCTAACGCCCACAACAGATAGGGACCGAACTGTCTCGCGACGTTCTGAACCCAGCTCACGTGCCACTTTAATCGGCGAACAGCCGAACCCTTGGGACCTTCTCCAGCCCCAGGATGTGACGAGCCGACATCGAGGTGCCAAACCACTCCGTCGATGTGAGCTCTTGGGAGTGATCAGCCTGTTATCCCCGGCGTACCTTTTATCCTTTGAGCGATGGCCCTTCCATACGGAACCACCGGATCACTATGTCCTAGTTTCCTACCTGATCGACTTGTTGGTCTCACAGTCAAGCACCCTTATGCCATTGCACTCTACGCACGGTTACCAAGCGTGCTGAGGGTACCTTTGAAAGCCTCCGTTACGCTTTTGGAGGCGACCACCCCAGTCAAACTACCCACCAAACACTGTCTCCCGCCCTTGGCGGGATTAGGCACCGAATAAACAAAGGGTGGTATTTCAAGGATGACTCCACGACTCCTGGCGAAGCCGCTTCACAGTCTCCCACCTATCCTACACATCGTTTATTCAATGTCAATGTTAAGCTATAGTGAAGGTGCACGGGGTCTTTCCGTCCCGTTGCGGGTATCCGGCATCTTCACCGGAACTACAATTTCACCGAGCTCATAGTTGAGACAGTGCCCAGATCGTTACACCATTCGTGCAGGTCGGAACTTACCCGACAAGGAATTTCGCTACCTTAGGACCGTTATAGTTACGGCCGCCGTTTACTGGGGCTTCAATTCAAAGCTTCGCCTTGCGACTAACCTCTCCTCTTAACCTTCCAGCACCGGGCAGGTGTCAGGCCTTATACGTCATCTTTCGATTTAGCAAAGCCATGTGTTTTTGATAAACAGTCGCCTGGGCCATTTCTCTGCGGCCCCGATTGCTCGGGGCGTCCTTTCTCCCGAAGTTACAGGACTAATTTGCCTAGTTCCTTAACTATGATTCACTCGAGCACCTTTGGATACTCTCCTCGACCACCTGTGTCGGTTTCCGGTACGGGCGCCAATAACCTGATGCTTAGAGGTTTTTCCTGGAAGTCTGTTTACAGCAATTATCCGCTCAGCCGAAGCCTCACGGTACTATCAGGTTCGACATCCCCTACGGATTTGCCTGTAAGGAATTTATCTACACCCTTCAACGTACTATTCCGTCAGTACGCATGCTTGTCACTACTCCGTCACCCCATCGCAGTTATTGCCGGTACATGAATATTAACATGTTGTCCATCGACTTCGCCTTTCGGCTACGCCTTAGGTCCCGACTAACCCTGATCCGATTAGCGTTGATCAGGAAACCTTGGTCTTCCGGTGTGCGGGTTTCTCACCCGCATTATCGTTACTTATGCCTACATTTGCTTTTCCGGACGCTCCAGCATGCCTTACAACACACCTTCTACGCTGACCGGAATGCTCCCCTACCAGTCGTGTCTTATGACACAAATCCACAGTTTCGGTAGTATACTTATGCCCGATTATCATCCACGCCCGACCGCTCGACTAGTGAGCTGTTACGCACTCTTTAAATGAATGGCTGCTTCCAAGCCAACATCCTAGCTGTCAATGCAGTCGAACCTCGTTAGATCAACTTAGCATACATTTGGGGACCTTAACTGATGGTCTGGGTTCTTTCCCTCTCGGCGCAGGACCTTAGCACCCTACGCCTCACTCCCGAGTATATTTTATAGCATTCGGAGTTTGTCAGGAATTGGTAGGCGGTGAAGCCCCCGCATCCTATCAGTAGCTCTACCTCTATAAAACTCAACCTCGAGGCTGCCCCTAAAGGCATTTCGGGGAGTACGAGCTATCTCTCAGTTTGATTAGCCTTTCACCCCTACCCACAACTCATCCAAAGACTTTTCAACGTCAACTGGTTCGGTCCTTCAGTCCGTGTTACCGGACCTTCAACCTGGTCATGGGTAGATCACAAAGTTTCGCGTCTACCCCCTCTGACTCTTCGCCCTGTTCAGACTCGCTTTCGCTTCGGCTCCGTGCTTTAAAACACTTAACCTTGCCAGAGAGGAGTAACTCGTAGGCTCATTATGCAAAAGGCACGCCGTTAGCTACTACCATAGCAAGCTATGGCCTGGCCTCCGACCGTTTGTAGGCGCACGGTTTCAGGTTCTATTGCACTCCGCTGTTCGCGGTTCTTTTCACCTTTCCTTCACAGTACTGGTTCGCTATCGGTCTCTCAGGAGTATTTAGCCTTGCCAGATGGTGCTGGCAGATTCCCACAGGATTTCTCCGGTCCCGCGGTACTCAGGATACTGCGCGTGTAGTAAATTTGTTTCGCTTACAGGACTATCACCTCCTATGGTTACACTTTCCAGTGTGATTCAACTACAAATTTACAGTCAACTGTTGCAGTCCTACAACCCCACACATGCCGTAACATCTGTGGTTTGGGCTGTTCCCCGTTCGCTCGCCACTACTTAGGGAATCACTATTGTTTTCTTCTCCTGCGGTTACTTAGATGTTTCAGTTCACCGCGTTTGCTCCCCGATTTCTCGGGATGATACGTCTTCAACGTACCGGGTTGCCCCATTCGGATATCTCCGGATCAAAGGTTATTTGCACCTCCCCGAAGCTTTTCGCAGCTTATCACGTCCTTCTTCGCCTCTGAGAGCCAAGGCATCCACCCTGCGCCCTTAATAACTTTCTTAGTTATCTTTTATTAATTGTACTCGATTCTACTCTTCTACCTTAGTGGAGCGACCGACGTCTTTTACCTCATCGCCCTCCCTCTTAAGGCAGTTTCTCTTCTTCCAACATGTCAAAGAACTTATTTATTTCCGGATTTTTAATTGCGGATTTCGGATT
>NZ_DF968182.1:1019747-1114529 GCF_001192835.1 Lentimicrobium saccharophilum | reverse complement strand
TGATAACGTTTGATTTTGATGTAGTCCCGCGCAGATTTGAACTGCGGACCCCTACATTATCAGTGTAGTGCTCTAACCAACTGAGCTACGGGACTATGTTTTTCAGTAGTTTCCTATTCCTGAGCTTTTTTTTCGGGATAGAGCCCTCACCCGTATCTTTCAAGGTGTATATTTAATAAATGAAGCATACGAATAAGCAGCAAAGACATTCTTTATTGCTAAAGAAAGGAGTAAACCTTCTCTAGAAAGGAGGTATTCCAGCCACACCTTCCGGTACGGCTACCTTGTTACGACTTAGCCCCAGTCACTGGTTTTACCCTAGGCGACTCCTTACGGTTATCGACTTTAGGTCCCCCCAGCTTCCATGGCTTGACGGGCGGTGTGTACAAGGCCCGGGAACGTATTCACCGCGCCATGGCTGATGCGCGATTACTAGCGAATCCAACTTCACGGAGTCGGGTTGCAGACTCCGATCCGAACTGAGACCGGCTTTGGAGATTTGCATCCTGTCACCAGGTAGCTGCCCTCTGTACCGGCCATTGTAGCACGTGTGTAGCCCTGGACGTAAGGGCCGTGCTGATTTGACGTCATCCCCGCCTTCCTCACTACTTGCGTAGGCAGTTCCTTTAGAGTCCCCAGCATTACCTGATGGCAACTAAAGGTAGGGGTTGCGCTCGTTATGGGACTTAACCCGACACCTCACGGCACGAGCTGACGACAACCATGCAGCACCTCGTAAAATGCTCCGAAGAGATGTAAGCTTTCACCTACAGTCATCTTACGTTCGAGCCCAGGTAAGGTTCCTCGCGTATCATCGAATTAAACCACATGCTCCTCCGCTTGTGCGGGCCCCCGTCAATTCCTTTGAGTTTCAATCTTGCGATCGTACTCCCCAGGTGGATTACTTATTGCTTTCGCTCAGACGCTGACTGTGTATCGCCAACATCGAGTAATCATCGTTTACAGCGTGGACTACCAGGGTATCTAATCCTGTTTGATCCCCACGCTTTCGTGCATGAGCGTCAGTTATAGCTTAGCGAGCTGCCTTCGCGATCGGTGTTCTGTGTCATATCTAAGCATTTCACCGCTACATGACACATTCCGCCCACTTCAACTATACTCTAGACTGACAGTATCAAAGGCAGTTCCACAGTTGAGCTGTGGGATTTCACCCCTGACTTACCAATCCGCCTGCGCACCCTTTAAACCCAATGAATCCGGATAACGCTTGCATCCTCCGTATTACCGCGGCTGCTGGCACGGAGTTAGCCGATGCTTATTCTTCAGGTACCTTCAGCCCCGCTCACGAGCGGGGGTTTATTCCCTGACAAAAGCAGTTTACAACCCATAGGGCCGTCTTCCTGCACGCGGCATGGCTGGTTCAGGCTTGCGCCCATTGACCAATATTCCTTACTGCTGCCTCCCGTAGGAGTCTGGTCCGTGTCTCAGTACCAGTGTGGGGGATAACCCTCTCAGGACCCCTAGACATCGTTGCCTTGGTGAGCCGTTACCTCACCAACTAGCTAATGTCACGCATGCCCATCTTTAACCGATAAATCTTTAATTGCAGTGTGATGCCACACCGCAATGTTACGGAGTATTAATCCCGATTTCTCGGGGCTATTCCCCTGTTAAAGGTAGGTTGCATACGCGTTACGCACCCGTGCGCCACTCTCATCAAAGTATTGCTACCCCGAATCCCGTTCGACTTGCATGTATTAAGCCTGCCGCTAGCGTTCATCCTGAGCCAGGATCAAACTCTCCATTGTAAATGAAAAATTTAAATGTTCTCAAGATCTACTCTCAGTTCATCTATTCACATAGTGAACCGCTTTGCTGCTTATTTTTCGTATTGCTCCATTAGTTCAAAGAACTCTCTTTCTGCCAAACAACAAACTTTATTATCGTTTGGGGCTGCAAAATTACAAACTATTTTTAATCCTGCAACTCTTTTTAGATTTTTTTTCAAAAAACTTTCCAACCTCGCTCTTCCCGCAGAATTAACCGCTTTTAGCCTCAATTGGGATGGCAAAAGTACTGCCTTTTTTTATTCCTGCAAGGGGTTGATCAAACTTTTTTCTGCCAATTTTCCTAATACATTCATTCTAAACCTGTTCAACATCAAAAAAAAATGAACTTTTTTTTGATCGGCAGATACCCCGCTACAGCCCAAAAACAACCCAGATTGATTAAATGCCTGATTTACATAAATATAAAAAATATCTCCATTTACGACCGTTTTAACATGATTTTGTAATTTAGCCGTTAAAATTTCTCCCCATGAAGGCGCTACGACTCATACTTTTCGCTCCTATACTTATAATACCCGCCCTGTTTTCTGAGGCAGATGCCCAGGAATTTACGAAAAACAAAGAGAAATTCTCCGATAATCTCTTCTTCGGCGGCGGGCTGGGATTGCAGTTCGGCACACTTACCCTGATTGATCTTTCACCCATCGTTGGATACCGCGTAACCGAAAAGTTTGAAACCGGACTCGGACTTACTTATAAATACTACAGATATAAGGATTACTACATCGATTATTACACGGGCATAAGTTATGATCTGAAAAGCAACATCCTCGGCGGTTCTGTATTTGCAAGGTATCATATTCTTGACAATGTTTTTGCCCATGCCGAGTTTGAATCATTGCGATACAACTACACATCCTATTATAGTTCAGGCACAGGATTGCTTTCGGAACCAGCCACCGCCATCATCAACAGCTTATTTGTGGGCGGTGGTTACCGGCAACGGATTTCTCAGGGATCTTATTTCTATATAATGGCACTGTGGAACCTTAATCAGGACGCCCTCTCGCCATACGACAATCCTGTACTCCGCATGGGAGTTATTCTTGGCAGATAATGCAATCCGGAAACGCGACGGGCAATCTCACCTCTTCCCGGCAAACCTGAATACCAGCGCAGGACTTGACTTCAGTAAACTTTTCAACTCAGGAGTCAGCGGAATAAACACCTCGCCCTTTTTAGAAATATCCGCCTTTACCTTCAGACTGCTGCCCATTAACAAGGGTTTGCCCGGATAACCATCAGGCAGCTCCACTTTCAGTATTTCCGGGAATACATCCTGATCGGTCAGGTAAATGGCATAAATAAAACCATTCTTTTGTGTATAAACAAATCCTTCCTTTTCATAAGGTGCCGCAGGTTTGCAGGCGTATATACCCTCTCCGTTCACTTCCATCCATCTTCCGATCTCCTCCAGTCGCTGGTATGCTTCCGGAGCCCATTCCCCATCGGGACCGGGACCTATGTTCAGCAGAAAATTACCGCCGCGCGCCACAATGCGGCATAATAACCTGATCAATTCAGCGGATGATTTATAATGATCGCCCGGCACATAGCTCCAGGAGTTGCCCATGGTCATGCAGGTTTCCCAGGGGAAGTCAAGCAGTTGCTCCGGAACGCGCTGTTCCGGTGTAAGATAATTCTGATCAGGGCCTTCAACAGCCCTGTCCACCACTAAGATCCCCGGCTGAAGCTTCCTGGCCATGGCCGCAATTGCCGGCATGTCAATATCCTGGTTAACCAGCCGCTTTCCATCAGGAAAAACGGTATCCGCGCACTTTTTCACCCATCCGCCATCCAGCCAGAGGATATCAACCCTGCCGTAATCTGTTAACAGTTCCCTGATCTGTCCACGGGTAAAATCCTTGTATCGCTCCCATTTCTCCGGGTATTTTTCGCGGCTATAGTTCACATTCCGGTCAACCGGCGGAAAGTAAGGATCCCAGTAATCAGGGCAATGCCAGTCGGGTTTTGAGAAATATGCCCCGATGCCCATGCCCTTATTTCTGAATGCATCGAAAATCCCGCGTGTGATGTTGGCTGCAGGGTTACCTGAAAACGCACAATCAGGACCGGTGATGCGGTAATCCGTAAGTTTCGTATCGAACATACAGAATCCATCGTGATGCTTGGTGGTGAAAACCATATACTTCATCCCGGCTTTAGCTGCGGCCTCCGCCCACCTTTGCGGATTAAAGCGCACCGGGTTGAATGTTGAAGGCAACGACTCATAAGCCTTGCGGTATTCAAAATAGTCATGTGCGAAAGGCCCTTTACGGGCACACCAATCTTCGTCTTCCGGACATATGCTCCAGCTTTCCACCACGCCCCACTGACTGTATGGCCCCCAGTGCATCAGCAGTCCGAACTTCAGATTCTGCCACCAGGCAAGCTTTTCTTTTACCAGTGAATCTTCAGGCCAGAAATAAACCCGGTCATCGTGATGCTGCGCCCTTAATCCGGCGCTCAGGAATATTATCCAAATGATTAATGAAACGCTGAAAAACTTTTTCATACATATTTATATTTATACCCGGGAGAACTTTATTCAGGCCAGGACACACAAAAACGGCCTCCGTAACGGAGGCCGCGTTAATGCTTCGTTTAACTCACTTCCGTTTCGGGAATATTCTTCAGTATTTCCAGGGTCAGATCCCAGAACTTCTGTACGGTAGGGATCAGCAGCCTTTCATCGGGTGAATGGGCGCCTTTGATGGTCGGACCATAGGAAATCATATCCATTCCCGGGTACTTCTCCCCTACCAGACCGCATTCAAGCCCTGCATGGATGGCCAGCACTTTGGGTTCTGCATCAAACAGCCTGTGGTAAGCATTGCGGGAGATCTCCAGCACCTCCGATTTCGGATTGGGAGTCCAGCCCGGATAGCCATCGGAATGTACCGATTTGCCACCGGCCAGGTTGAAAACCGCAACCACCATATTGGCAATATTGTCCTTGGCCGATTCCACCGAGCTGCGCTGGCTGGTGGTAATCTCAATTTTATTTTCAAGGGTTTTGACTGAGGCCAGATTGGTTGAGGTCTCCACGAAATTCGGGATGTCGGCCGACATTGCTATAACACCGTGGGGGCATGCATAAAGGGCATTCAGTAAACGCTCCTGGGTAGAAATGTCGAAAAGATAATCGGGCAGATCGCAAGCCTTGAACTGTAGGTTGAGGCCCGGTTCGGTTATTTTCAGCTCATTCCTGACAGTAGAACTGAATTTCGATGCAAATTCTTCAAAATCCCGGGTGAAACGCTTCGGCAGGGTAACAATGGCAGTTGCTTCACGGGCAATTGCATTTCTGAGGTTACCCCCGTCAAATTTCGAGAGGCGCATTTCGAAACGACGATTTGCTTCCCAAAGCAAGCGGTTGAGTATCTTGTTTGCATTGCCGAGCCCTTTATTGATATCGTCTCCTGAATGTCCCCCTTTCAATCCGCTTACTTTCACAACATAACCAGCCTGATTGGCACCTACCGGAACTTTGGAATAATTCATGGCGATGACGGTATCTTTACCGCCGGCGCAACCGATAAATATTTCCCCTTCATCCTCTGAATCAAGGTTGAGCAGAATCCGGCTGTTGAGCAAATCGGGCTTCAGCCCGAAAGCGCCGGTCAATCCGGTTTCTTCATCCACCGTAAACAGGCACTCTATCGGTCCGTGGGCGATATCGTCCGCCTCGAGCAAGGCAAGTTGTGCGGCAATGCCGATCCCGTCGTCGGCGCCAAGGGTGGTGCCGTGCGCTTTTACCCATTCACCGTCTATATAAGGCTGAATCGGATCGGACTCAAAATCGTGCAGGGTTTCGCTGTTTTTCTCGCAGACCATATCAATGTGGCTCTGCAGTACGACAGATTTCCGGTTTTCCATCCCCGGTGAAGCAGGTTTCCTGATCAGGATGTTTCCGGTTTCATCCACAATGGTTTCAAGACCTGCCTTTTGGCCGAAAGCAACAATATAGGCGGCAATTTTTTCTTCCTTTTTGGAAGGACGCGGCACTTTGCAAATCTCTTCGAAATAATGCCACAATCTGGCTGGTTTCAGCCGGTTTAACGCTTCGCTCATGGTATTTTTTAATTTGAATGCGGAATTTATCTTCACAAATATATTATTTTTATAACTCCAAATAAAACAGACGGACACTTTTACGTTAATTACACAGGAATTATAAACCAGGATCAATGGAACTCATACATGCAATTGAAAACCGTGTAAGTGTCCGCAGTTTTACCGCGGAACCTGTCGGCAGAAAAGACCTCGAAGAACTGGTAAGGCGTGCAGGCCTGGCGCCGAGTATCAACAATTCACAGCCCTGGAAATTTGTGGTAATCACAAAGCGTGAGTTGCTGAAAGAAATGGCGGCAGCAGTTTCAAACGCACTGGGAGAACTTCCGGTAAAGGACAAGGAAGACCTCAATCATGCCTTTCTTTCCAGGATTGAATGGTATTCCACCTTTTTCGAAGATGCACCGGCCGTGATCGCATTGCTGATGAAACCATATATCTCGGTGCTTGAGAAAGGGGCGGATCTCACACACGAAGAAATTGACAACATACGCAACCGCCCTGATATGCAGACAGCCGGTGCCGCCATTCAGAATATCCTGCTTTCGGCCGTTGATCTGGGACTGGGCGCCTGCTGGATGAGTGCACCCATGATTGCCAGGCCTGCGCTGGAATCGCTGTTGCAGGTTGAAGAGCCTTATAAACTGATCACTTTCGTCGCTGTGGGCAAAATCTTCGGGGCTCCGGCAAGGAAGTCAAAAAAGTCAGTGGGTGAAATTATCCGGTTTATTGATTAACTCAGACTGGCACTGTATTTTTCAGCTTACTGATCGTGCCGGCAGGATCTGCCGAGGAAAAAACCGTATTGCCGGCCACCAGCACGTCTGCCCCGGCAGCAATCAGTTTTCCTGCATTGTTGAGGTCAACGCCTCCGTCAACCTCAATAAGAGCGGATGATCCGGATGAAGAAATAAGCTTTTTCAGCTTTCCGATCTTTCCGTAAGTCCCTTCAATGAACTTCTGCCCCCCGAACCCGGGATTTACCGACATCAGCAGCACCAGGTCAATTTCGGTGATGATTTCCTCAAGCACAGAAACGGGTGTGTGCGGGTTCAGCACCACCCCTGCTTTCATCCCCAGCTCCCTTATCTGATGCACAGCTCTGTGGAGATGTGTGACAGCTTCGGCATGTATACTAAGACAGTAAGTACCCAGGTCGCGGAAAGTATCGAAATAACGCTCGGGCTGAACAATCATCAGGTGCACATCAAGCGGCTTTTTGGCTATTTTGCCAATGGCTTTGATCACCGGCATCCCGAATGAGATGTTGGGCACGAAAACCCCATCCATCACATCCACATGAAACCAGTCGGCTTCGCTGCGGTTAACCATTTCTATATCTTCACCCAAACGGGTAAAATCGGCAGAAAGTAAAGAGGGGGCGATCAGGTGTGTCATTCGGGCTCAGTTTTGGTGCAAGGAAACGCAAATTTACATAAATTCCCGATAGAGCGCATTTGCCCTCAATGAGGCGGAACAGGTTCCGACGCTTGTCATCGCTGTAAAAAAAAAGTGTGGAGCTTAGTCCGCTCAGTTTTTATCCAGAACTTCCGCCGGCTTTTGGGCTAAAGCCCCTGCAAGTTCCGGGTTGGCCATTACCCCGGGCTAAAGCCCAGGGTAATTAAAAGCCTTCCTGGAAAAGATAATGCCAGGATAAAATTCCTTGTAGGTTCCAGGGTTTGCTATATCCAGCTAGAGCTTTGGGTAATTGAAAGCATTCATAAAAAGGAGTAAAAGTCAGGATAAAAGTCCCTGTAAGTTCCGGGGTTTGCTTTATCCTTTTGAAACCCGGGATAATGGAAATCATTCAAAAGAAAGAGCGGAGGTTAGTCCGCTCAGTTTTTTTCCTGGATAAGTTTTCAGGATATTGCTCCCGGAGGTATGCTTCAGCCTCCGGATGGTTTTTTCCTTAATCAGACTTGTCCCTGGCCCGGGGTGCTTTCATTTCCTTACCCCGGGCTTCAGCCCGGGATAAAAGCAGCGCCCCGCCCCAACCGGCTTTAGCCGAAAAGATGAGAAAAGCTAGATCAGGATAAACCCACGACAGCGGGGAAATAATACTAACCCGGCGTCGACTGAACTTCCGCCGGCTTTTGGGCTAAAGCCCCTGTCAGTTCCGGGTTGGCCATTACCCCGGGCTGAAGCCCAGGGTAATCAAAAGCATTTTAAAAGAGCGGAGGTTAGTCCGCTCAGTTTTTTTCCGGGATAAGTTTTCAGGATATTGCTCCCGGAGGTATGCTTCAGCCTCCGGATTCTTTTTCCTTTATCCGCGTTGTCCCTGGCCCGGGGCGCTTTCATTTCCCTTACCCCGGGCTTCAGCCCGGGATAAAAGCAGCGCCCCGCCCCAACCGGCTTTAGCCGAAAAGATGAGAAAAGCTAGATCAGGATAAACCCACGACAGCGGGGAAATAATATTAACCCGGCGTCGACTGAACTTCCGCCGGCTTTTGGGCTAAAGCCCCTCTAAGTTCCGGGTTGGCCATTACCCCGGGCTGAAACCCGGGATAATGGAAATCATTCAAAAGAAAGAGCGGAGGTTAGTCCCCTCAGTTTTTTTCCGGGATAAGTTTTCAGGATATTGCTCCCGGAGGTATGCTTCAGCCTCCGGATGGTTTTTTCCTTAATCAGACTTGTCCCTGGCCCGGGGCGCTTTCATTTCCCTTACCCCGGGCTTCAGCCCGGGATAAAAGCAGCGCCCCGCCCCAACCGGCTTTAGCCGAAAAGATGAGAAAAGCTAGATCAGGGTAAACCCACGACAGCGGGAAAATAATATTAACCCGGCGTCGACTGAACTTCCGCCGGCTTTTGGGCTAAAGCCCCCGTAAGTTCAGGGTTGGCCATTACCCCGGGCTAAAGCCCAGGGTAATTAAAAGCCTTCCTGGAAAAGATAATGCCAGGATAAAATTCCTTGTAGGTTCCAGGGTTTGCTTTATAAAGCTGAAGTCCTGGGTAATTGAAAGCATTCATAAAAAAAGCAGAAGCCAGGATAAAAGTCCCTGTAAGTTCCGGATTTGCTTTATTCTGCTGAAGCCCGGGATAATGGAAATCATTCAAAAAAAAGAGCGGAGGTTAGTCCGCTCAGTTTTTCTATCCAAGATAAGTTTTCAGGATTTTGCTCCTGGAGGTGTGTTTCAGCCTCCGGATGGCTTTTTCCTTGATCTGCCTTACGCGCTCGCGGGTAAGGTCGAAACGCTCCCCGATCTCTTCGAGGGTAAGCGGATGCTCGCCGCCCAATCCGAAATATAACCGGATAACATCAGCCTCGCGCGGGGTAAGGGTTGAAACGGCCCGCTCTATCTCCTTGCGGAGTGATTCGTAGAGCAGTTCTGTTTCAGGCGTAGGGCCGTCCTCGCTGCGCAGCACATCGTACATGTTGTTGTCCTCGTCCTGCACCAAAGGTGCGTCCATGGAAACATGCCGGCCCGAGTTGCGCATCGACTCTTTTACCTCATTCTCGCTGATCTCGAGCAGCCCGGCGATTTCATCGTAATTGGGTTCGCGCTCGTATTCCTGCTCCAGCCTGGCATAGGCCTTGTTGATCTTGTTGATGGATCCGATCTTGTTAAGCGGAAGCCTCACAATACGCGACTGTTCGGCCAGCGCCTGCAGGATGGACTGCCTGATCCACCATACGGCGTAAGAGATAAACTTGAATCCGCGGGTTTCGTCGAAACGCTGCGCAGCCTTAATCAGGCCAAGGTTCCCCTCGTTGATCAGGTCGGGCAGGCTTAAGCCCTGATTCTGGTATTGTTTTGAAACGGAAACAACGAACCTCAGATTTGCTTTGGTCAGTTTTTCAAGTGCGGCACGGTCGCCCTGCTTAATACGCTGGGCCAGCGCTACTTCTTCATCGGCAGTGATCAGCTCAACTTTTCCTATCTCCTGAAGATACTTATCCAGCGAAGCTGTTTCGCGATTGGTTACCTGTTTGGTAATCTTTAGTTGCCTCATATTCTCCCTTTAAATTAACAGCGAATCCTTTTTACGTAAAAAACGGTCGAATGTTACATTATTTCTGATCCGGCTCCGGTTTAGGCAGCAAAACTTTACGCGAAAGCTTCAGTTTTCCGGTTTTACTGTCAATATCAATCAGCTTGACGTCGATTTCGTCACCTACCTTCAGCGCACTTTCCACTTTATCAAGGCGCCTGTGCTCAATCTCAGAAATGTGCAGCAGTCCGTCCTTTCCGGGCAATACCTCTACAAAGGCGCCGAAAGTGGTGATGTTCTTAACAACACCGTGGTAAACGGTTCCGATTTCAGGGATGGCAACAATGCGTTTGATTTTATCCTTCACGGCCTCAATCGACTCCTTGTTGTTGGAAACAATATCGATGATTCCGAAATCTCCGACTTCTTCAATCACGATGGTTGATCCTGTTTCGCGTTGCATTTCCTGAATAACCTTACCGCCGGGGCCAATCACAGCGCCGATAAATTCCTTCGGGATGGTCATTTTTACGATACGCGGCACATGCGGTTTGTAATCCTCACGGGGGGTGCTGATGGCCTTCATCATCTCGCCCAGGATGTGCAGCCTGCCGGCTTTTGCCTGTTCGAGCGCCTGTGCAAGCACCTCATAGGGCATCCCGTCAACCTTGATGTCCATCTGGCAGGCGGTGATGCCGTCAACGGTACCGGTAACCTTGAAGTCCATATCTCCAAGGTGGTCTTCATCGCCAAGAATATCGCTCAGTACGGCAAAACGGCTGGTTTTGGTATCCGAGATCAGTCCCATGGCAATACCGGAGACCGGCTTTCTGATCTTTACCCCTGCGTCCATCAAGGCCATGGTACCGGCACAAACGGTTGCCATTGACGAAGATCCGTTCGACTCAAGGATATCGCTGACCACGCGGATGGTATAAGGATTTTCTTCCCCGTTGGGAATCATGGGTTTCAAAGCCCTAAGCGCCAGGTTACCGTGACCGATTTCGCGGCGGCTGGTTCCCATGATGCGTTTTACCTCACCGGTTGAGAATGGCGGAAAATTATAATGCAGGATGAAATTGATCTTTTCTTCAATCACGGCTCCGTCGATAACCTGCTCATCAAGCTTGGTACCCAGGGTAACCGTGGTAAGCGACTGGGTTTCGCCGCGGGTGAAGATGGCTGATCCGTGTACGGCAGGCAAATAGTCTACCTCGCACCAGATGGGCCGGATCTGATCCAGTTTGCGTCCGTCGAGCCGCTGACGTTTGTCAAGAATAACGTTTCTGACGGCTTCTTTCTCCACATCATGATAATAACGGGAGATCATGAATTCCTTCTCTTTGGCTTCCTCCGGATCGAGGGTGGCAATAAACTCCTCCTTGATTGCGGCGAAAGCGTCGGAACGCTCATGCTTGGCGGTAGGATTGCTGGCGATATCAACAATACGCTGATAGGCAAATGCATGCAGTTTCTCTTTCAGTTCCGCATCATTGGTTTCGTGGCAATAGGTACGTTTGGGATTGGCCTTTTCAACCATTGCAGCCAGTTCAAGCTGGGCACGGCACTGGATTTTAATGTGCTCATGCGCAAACTTAATTGCTTCGATCATATCGGCTTCCGAAACTTCCTTCATTTCGCCTTCAACCATCATGATATTGTCCATGGAAGCGGCAACCATGATATCGAGATCGGCCAGCGGAATATCTTTGGTATGGGGGTTCACTACAAATTTGCCATCGATGCGGGCGACCCTGACCTCAGAAATCGGTCCGTTGAAGGGGATATCCGACACGGCAAGGGCAGCGGAAGCCGCCAGTCCTGCGAGCGCATCGGGCAATATGTTCTCATCGGCTGAGATCAGGGTAATGATCACCTGGGTTTCAGCATGAAAATCATCCGGGAAGAGCGGACGCAGCGCCCTGTCAACAAGGCGGGCTATCAGAATTTCATAGTCCGATGGACGGGCTTCACGTTTAAAAAAGCCACCGGGAAAACGTCCGGCAGCGGCGTATTTCTCCCGGTATTCCACCGAGAGGGGCATAAAGTCGACATTTTCGCCGGCCTCTTTTCTGGCAACCACAGTAGCCAGTAACATAGTGTCGCCCATTTTTACTACAACGGCACCATCAGCTTGCTTGGCCAACCGACCGGTCTCAATGGAGATGGACCTTCCATCCCCGATGTCGAAAGTTTTTACTATTCCTTGCATATAAATTATTGTGAAAATGATTGTTACACGATCAGTCCCATGGAGGGAAAACCGGGCACAAAATTAATGTTAATATCTATTGGTGTGAGGAAGCGAAAGAATTATTTCCATCCGGCATGATACAAAAAGAGGCAATACAGGATTGCCTCTTCGATGAAAAAAGTTTGATTCAGGATGTTATTTCCTGATATTGAGCTTCTTAATAATCTCCCTGTAACGTTCAATGTCTTTCTCCTTCAGGTAATCGAGCAACCTTCTGCGTTTACCTACGAGCCTGACCAGTGAGCGTTCGGTCACTTTGTCGTTCTTGTTGATCTTGAGATGACCGGTAAGGTGCTGAATGCGATGGGTAAAAAGGGCAATCTGACCTTCGGCAGAACCTGTGTCGGCAGCAGTTTTACCATGCTCACTGAAAATATTCTTTTTTACTTCTGAAGTTAAGTACATGTCAATAAAGTTTATAGCTTTTGATTGGGGCTGCAAAAATAGAACATTATTTCATTCTGTGCAACCAAATGAGATTTTTTTTTCTGAATCCGGCAATTTTTAACTTTATCCCCTCTACTCCATTGAAGAACAAAGCATTATTCCGGCAGAATGGTCCCGCTCAGCTGCATCAGCGATATTTCAAGTAACCGCACTTCATACACCGCGCTGATCAGCCGTTCATTGGCTGCCAGGAGGTTCTTCTGAGCTTCGCGGTATTCGATGCCGGACAACTCGCCCAGCCTGAAACGCTCCCCGGCAATTTCAAAATTGATGTTTGCCGTTTCGAGGTTCTGACGTTCCAGCGCAACCATCTGCAGCTTGCTGCTGTATGTCTTATACGAAGAGAGCAATTCGGCTTTAAGCTGCTCGGTATAAGCCTGTTGCTGAAGGGCCGCGCTTTCCATCCCGATCCGGGCGTTCTGCGCCTGGCGGTTGAGGCTGAAGCCATCAAAAATGCTCATATTGGCAGTAATCCCGTAATTGACCCCGGAGGTCCGGCTGGTCTTTAAAAATCCGGATTCACTGTTCTGATTATTGAAGTTGTAACCAAGGTTCATCCCGATAACGGGCGCACGCCTCCCCCTGATATCAAGCAAGGCACGGTTGGCCATGTCAATATCGAGCTGACTGAGCAACAATTGCGGATTGGAGCGAAGCATGGCGCTTTCCAGCGTTTTGTAGTCGAGAACCGGCATAATGGTGATGGTATCTTCAACTGCAAAAGTCAGCGCCGCGTCACGGGCCATCAGATGATTCAGCGTGATGGAAGCGCCGGTAATCATTTCCTGGAATTCAAGCAGTTGCGAACGGTCTGTATTGAGGTCGACTTCGGCCTGCAACAGGTCGAGCCGCGAACCGGAGCCAAGCAACAGCATTTCACGTGCAATCTCAACCCGCTCTTCACCCAGGGCTACTGCTTTATCAAATACCGCCACCCTTTGCCGGAGCTGAACTATATTGTAGTATGAACCCAGCACCGAGGCAATGGTATTTTCAACCTGCAGGCGTGTGCGCAATTCCCCCGCCTGTAGCTGTTGTCTCAGCAAGGTGTAAGCGTTAAACATCCTTAAACCGTCGAACAAAGTCCAGTTGAGCGCAGCACCTGCACTCAGGGAGTTCGATTTTGCATTATCGCGCTCATTCACCTGCCCGGTGAGGTATTCCTGCCTTGCATTGCTGATACTGTTGTTTTGCCCTGCGCTTAACTCTGCTACAGGTAAAAATCCCGCGTTCCCCCTCGTAAAGTTGTTTTGCAGAATTTCTTCTTCAAGACGGGCTATCCGGATTGAATAGTTGTTTTCCAAAGCCAGGTTCACCGCATCGGCGGGAAGAAGGACCTGTGACAAGGCTGCAGGGCTGGCGGAAGTAACCAGAAATCCTGCCAGAAGGATATTCAATAATCTGAACTTAAATTGCATCACTTTAATCTTTCTCTGTTGGGTTTCCGGTGGTTTCCTGCAGGTCAGCCACATTTGAAACGGTTCTTGTCAGTCCGGAGATATAGTCGTACATTGCCGGAACAACGTAAAGGGTGAGCAGGGTCGAAAAGGTCAGCCCCCCGATAATGGCCGTTCCCATTGAAACCCGGCTGGCTGATCCGGCTCCCAGCGCAAGAGCAATGGGTACCGCGCCAAGAATGGTCGAAAGGCTGGTCATCAGAATGGGCCTAAAACGGCTTACCGCGGCTTCACTGATGGCCTGCATCCTTGGAAGACCGGCAGCCTTGCGCTGATTGGCGAATTCAACAATGAGAATACCGTTCTTGGTTACCAGTCCGATCAGCATAATCACCCCGATCTGACTGAAAATATTCAGTGTCAGACCGAAATACCAGAGGGTAAGCACCGCGCCGGCCAGGGCAAGCGGCACGGTAAACATAATGATGAACGGATCGCGGAAACTCTCAAACTGGGCCGACAATACCAGGTATATAAGGACCAATGCAAGGATAAAGGCAAACACCAGACTGGAAGAGCTTTCGGCAAAATCCTTCGAAGCGCCCGAAAGTGAGGTGGAATAGGTGTCGTCCAGCACCTTGGCGGCTATCCTGTCCATCTCGGCGATGCCATCACCGATGGTCAGGCCGCTGGCGGGATTTGCAGAGACTGTTGCCGATACAAAACGGTTATAGCGGAACAACTGCGGTGGATTGACATCTTCGGTAAGTGTGACAAAATTGTCGAGCTGCAGCATTTGTCCCTGGTTGTTACGTACCGTCAAAGCACGCAGGTCAAGGGGCTGGCTGC
Organism: Lentimicrobium saccharophilum; assembly: GCF_001192835.1. Taxonomy (NCBI): domain Bacteria; kingdom Pseudomonadati; phylum Bacteroidota; class Bacteroidia; order Bacteroidales; family Lentimicrobiaceae; genus Lentimicrobium; species Lentimicrobium saccharophilum. The sequence goes on along the minus strand of NZ_DF968182.1, from coordinate 1,099,767 downwards.
GATATGGCCGTTCCATCAGCCCGATTACCTGATACTGCCTGCCATCCATGATAAAATACCCGAACCGCTGGCCACTCAACCCGAGCTGAAGGGTCTGGGCGATATCGAGAACAGAAACACCGGCAATCCTGGCCTTTTCGCGGTTGATATTAACCCTGACTTCAGGCTTATTGAAACGCAGGTTCAGGTCGGCAAAGTCGAATTTATCACTTTTCTGGACTTCGGCCATAAATTCCGGCAAAATCTTCTTGAGTTTATCCAGGTTTGGCGCCTGAATCACGTACTGTACCGGCAAGCCTCCACCACCGCCTCCAATAGACTGATCCTGTGCTACATAAGCACGTGCTGCCGAGTATTTGCGGGCCTCTGCTGACAAACCGGCAGCGATCTCCTGCTGGCTTCGCTTGCGTTTATCAGGATTATCGAGCCGTATCCTGATAAAGCCGGAGTTGGTACCCCCGCTCCACCCGGGTGATGTGATGCTGATGACCGCCCTGGCTTCAGGAACTTTCTCCTGCACCATATTTGACACTTCCTGCATATAGGCATCCATAAACTCAAAGGTGATCCCCTCAGGAGCAGATGCCACAAGGCGGAGTCCGGAACGGTCTTCGACAGGCGCAAGTTCAGACTGCAACAGGCTTCCGAGCCCGAGTATCATCACGACCGCACCTGCACTGATGGCCCACGCCAGCCATTTATGCCTCAGAAACCAGTTGAGTGAATTGCTGTAAGCCTTATTGAGCCGTACAAAAAACGGTTCGGTAACATTGTATATATAATTGTGCTTCTCGCGGTGCTTAAGAATCCTTGAAGAGAGCATGGGGGTGAGCGTAAGCGCAACAAATGAAGAAATAATCACCGACCCGGCCAGCACAATTCCGAACTCCCTGAATAGCCGCCCGGTAATTCCTTCGAGGAAAATTACCGGCAGGAAAACCGTTGCCAGTGCAATGGTCGTCGCAATCACAGCAAAGAAAATTTCTGCAGAACCCTGAATGCCCGCCTGCACGGGTGGCATCCCCTTTTCAATTTTCGTATAGATATTCTCCAGTACCACAATGGCATCATCCACCACCAGACCGATGGCCAGCACCACTCCCAGCAGGGTAAGCACATTGATGGAAAAACCAGCCATATACATGATAAAGAACGAGCCTACCAGCGATATCGGGATCACGATCACCGGAATAATGGTCGTGCGCCAGTCGCGGAGGAAAAGGAAAATAATCAAAACAACCAGGACAAAGGCCAGGTATATTGACTGTTCGACTTCTTTAATGGATTCCCTGATAAACTCAGTGGTATCAAATCCGATTCCCACGGTAATATCTTCGGGAAGGTCTTTCTTGATATGTTCGAGGCGACGGTAAAACTCATCCGCGATGTCGATATGATTGGATCCGGGTTGGGGTACGATGACATTCCCGACCATGGGTATCCCATCCCTTCGGAGGATAGAACGGTCGTTTTCAGGCCACAACTCTGCAAATCCCACATCACGGAACCTGACGATATTATCGCCTTCCTGTTTCAGGATCAGATTGTTAAAATCTTCCGGAGTCTCAAGCCTGCCCATGGTCCTTACCGTCAGTTCTATGGTTCTTCCCTCAATCCGGCCCGAAGGCAACTCCACATTTTCGCGTTGTAAGGCGTTACGCACATCTATTGGCGTAAGTCCAAAGGCGGTGAGCTTGGCAGGATCCATCCAGAGCCGCATAGAATAGCGTCTTGAGCCCCATATCTGAATCTGGCTGACACCGGGAATGGTCTGCAACCTTTCCTTAAAGGTACGTTCAGCGATTTCATTCAGCTCGAGCAGGCTGCGCTGCTCACTTTTGATATTTACAAATATAATGGGGCTTGCATCGGCATCAGCCTTTGTAACCACCGGTGGGTCCGCATCGGGGGGCAGGTTGCGCATGGCTGCCGAAACCTTGTCGCGCACATCGTTGGCAGCAGTTTCCAGATCCACTTCCAGGTCGAATTCCACCCTGATATTACTCCTTCCATCACGGCTGGTGGATGTAAGGGTCCGGATCCCTGCAATGCCGTTTACCGATTCTTCCAGCGGCTCGGTGATCTGTGATTCAATAACTTCGGCACTGGCGCCAACATAAGAAGTGCTGATGCTGACGATGGGCGGATCCACACTCGGATACTCCCTTACCCCTACCGAATAAAGGCCTATAAACCCGAACAGCACGATCACAATGGACATGACCGTGGCCAGGACAGGCCTGCGGATGCTCATGGATGAAAGGCTCATGGATTCTGTATTGTGAGATTATCAATCATTACAGGCATTCCGTCACGTACCTGCAGGATTCCGGTTGTGATGATGGTATCGCCGGCTTTCAGGCCATCAGCAATCTGTACAGCTTCGTTGGTGCGTATCCCAACAGAAATATTGCGGGATTCAGCCTTGCCGTTGCGATAAACGAATACTTTAAATCCGCCGAGTTCAGGAACGATGGCCTGGGCCGGCACCGTGATGGCTTCGCTCAGGTGATTCAGCTTAAACTCAACCCGGGCATAGGAGCCGGGATTTAGCTCACCGCGGGTGTTGGGATAAGTGGCCCTCACCGTAAGCGCCCGGGTTACGGGATCAATTTTCGGCTCAGTGGCATACACCACCGCTTCAAGCTGACTGTCGATGCTCTCAACGGTAAACTTAACCCTGGCTCCTTTATTAACCGAACCGGAAAAACGTTCAGGAACCGTAAACTCCAGCTTTACCGGAACGGTGCGTGCCAGACCGGCAATCCGCTGCCCGGGAGTTACATAGGCCCCCTCGCTTACATGCCGCAAACCAATGGTGCCGTCGAAAGGTGCCACAATACGTGTTTTTTGCAACTGGGCTTCAATCAGGGCCGCTTCTGCCTGTACGGTATTCAGTTCGGTGAGCGCCCGGTCGTAAACCTCCTGGCTGACAGCTTCCTTCGCCAGTAAAGATTTCTGACGAGCCTCCCGTTCCTCGGCCAGCCTCAGGGTATAATTGTTTTTGCGCTGCTGTGCCAGGAGCTCTGCATCATTGATGGTAACCAGCAAATCACCCTTCTTCACAGAAGTGCCCTCGGTAAACCGGATAGAGGTAATCCTGCCGGACACCTCTGCACTAAGTTCGACCTGTTCATCAGCGAGGATGGTTCCGGTGGCATAAATCAGATCGGACAGGCCGCCCGGGGTCAATACCACCCCATTTACCCGCAGCGCTTCCGGACCGGATGCCTGACCGGCCGCTTTATCACCATCCTTACTTTCAAACCAACCGGCTTTGTTACCGGCAATAAAAACCAATACTGCCAACACCAAAAAAATTGAGAAAATGCGCTTGAGCAATCTTGACATAGATAAATAGTTCTGATTCAGTAAATAAAAGCCGGAGACACAGGGCTGTAACCTGAATCTCAAACAAATAAAAAGCGGGTAAAGGTAATACAAATCAAAAGAATCAGGCGTCGTTATTACCAGCGTTTAGAGATTATTAACAAATCCGGTTAACTGATCAACATTAATTGTTTATCTGCCCGGTGACTGTTGTTGAGTTGCCTTTTGAGCACCGGATTAATTAACCTTGCATCCGGACCTGCGCAGAATTCTTCGCGATGTAGCCCTTCATTCCGCGAATGCTTTCCGGAGTGCCGTCAGAAAAATTATTATTGCAAATCAAATAAACAGGGAAACGCTGAAAACCTGGCGTTGCAGATCAGTATTCACAAAGAGATTAAATTAAATACAGTGTAATTAAGCGACAAAGGTGCATTCAATTTTTTAACGGCTGGGCCTCTGATGCCGTGTTATAAGAATACCGCGGTTTTATGCATTTACTTTTCATGAACTTTCAGATAAAAAAAGCAGCAGAGAAAACAAACCGATTATTAAAAAAATGAGGCTGTCACTCTTTTGCAACAGCCTCATCTATATGTTTGATATATCCTGACAAGTCATAACAGGTTTAGTTTTAGTTTATACAAATCTTGATCTAACTTTAAATAATCAACAGAAAGTCCGATGTGCTGAACTTTTGATGTTGCGTGGGTAATTCCGGTTCAGTAATTGTTCTGTACAAGACTGATAGTACTGATTACAAACACCTGATCATTTAAGCATTGTCAAATGCTTAATCCGGTTTTAATTATAAGGAGGATACAATACCCTGACATAGTCATGGTAAGCTTTTGATTTGTTATCAGGAGATACATATCCCAGAACCACATGATTGCGGTTGAGCATTGTAGGATCCAATTGATAACCAGGCTTCCAGATTATTGCATTATCAATCATGAAACTCACAAAATGGAGTGCATCTACCCTGATTTGCAATTTGTGCCAGCTACCGGATGAAATATTTACCGGAAAGGCATAATCTTCTGAATAAATGTAACTACCACCCCTTACAAGCATTTTCATGACTACGTAGGTTTTGTTTTCATATTCACGAGGGATGCCGGGAACATTATTCCCGATATACATAAGTCTCATGGAGATGCCGGATTCAGGGGAATCCGGGTACCTGGTCACGCCAATTTCAGGGCTGACCACAACTCCTTCGTTGTCAAGCACATTGATACATACTTCTGACTCAATGGAATACCCGCAAATATCTCCGGCGGGAGCGTCTGAAACAGCAAAACTACCCTGGGGATAAATGCCGTTGTTTACAAACAACCCCTTTCTTCCACATGCATTCAGCACCCAGGATGGCTGCGGATAACCATACAGATCCCATCTTTGGGTCAGGCATTCGGAATTGGAAAAATTATCGGTCCAGTCTAACTTTTGATCAATGGAAGGATGGTCAGACCTGGACTCAGTCAACACGGAATTTTGCGGATCCTGTGATGGAGCGACCTCATCTTTTGTACATGCCGCAAACAGGAAAGAACCTGCAAGCACAGCGATGCAAAGATACCTTAATGTTTTCATAGCATCGTGTTTTTAAAGTTTATAAATCGGTTAAAATCAGTTCACTCGCCCCAGATGTAAGACCACTGTCTTAAACCGTGATGCGATGGTGTGAACCCTGAACTGAAAGACGGATAAGCCTGATTAAGGAGGCCTTGCCGAAAAGCACTTCCATTTTTGTGTTTTCATTTTGTTTCAGGTTTTTGAGGTTGCAGGTTTTTCAAACCTGGAAATTTGTTAATCAGAGCAGGAAGATTGCAATAATCGCCAGCACAATCAAAAAGACAATGGCGATAATTGCACCTGGTCTGTCCTTATTCATAATCTGGTGTCTTGATGGTTCCATAGATCTGAAGTTTTAGCTGGTTTGAAATGACTTCCCGAAATTTGTTTTATGGTGTGATAGTCATTTTATCCCGTATTAGTCAACAGAAAGTCCGACAGGACTGTACTATTGATTTTATGAGAGTAATCCCGATTTAGTGTTTGTTCAACGCAATTATCAACATGCTGATTACAAATACCAATTCGTTTAAGCATTGTCAAAAGCTTAACCCGGGTCTATGGTTTCATATTCCCGAGTTTGCTGATTATCTTCTCACAAACCATTTCTTCATTGCCTGAACACCATCCCGGATGTTTACAAACCAAATGCATACCGGTGTCGAACAAAACAGTGCTTGGAATGACACTTATGCCAAGCGACCTCCTGAAATCACCATTCACGTCAATATAGACATTAAAGTCCCACTCTTTACCCGCAACCAGCGGTTTAATATGACTCCAGGAGCCGGAGCAGTCCTCGCAGACAGCAACAAACCGGACTCCCTGATCTTTCAGCCTGGCCATCCAGGCTGTTTGAAGTGTTTCAAGGTTCTCACAGCATTTTGAACTGCCTGATTTCCAGAATACCATAACCAGGGGATGTCCCTCCTCAATAATTGCTGATACGGGAATCATCCTGCCGTTCAGATCACGCAATTCGCCACCGGGATGTGACAAAGACTGCGCAGGGAGCTTGCAGGAGAGCAGCAACAGGACCAGAATGATGCTGAATTTTCTCATGGCAATAAAATGTTGAACGTTTTACACATGTCTTTTCAAAACAGATTCAAAGCATTCGACTTTGCGGGCAACTGTTTTTCACCATCTGTGATCCTGAGCTTTAAATCCAAATCAACCCTTTCAGGTTATTCAACGTGAAGAAACAAAATTGCACAACGCGTACTTGAGACAACCGCTGAAAACCTTATTGTTTAATCAGCTTACCTCCGACTACCGTCTTTCCTGCCTGAATGCGGTACATGTATACACCCGGACCTGCTTCCGGAGAATTCCAGCGAACCAGATACTGCCCGGCTTTCTGGCTTGCATCGGCCAGTACAGCAACCTGCTTACCCAACTGATTGTATATTACAATGCTTATCCTGCTCTCAGCAGGCAGGGTGTAGCTGAAAAAGGCCACGTCCCTGCACGGATTCGGATAGACAGAAAATCCATATTCTCCGCCTGCCCCGGCGATCATATTTTTTGGTTCAACGGGGATGTTTTCGAATTCATAGGCCCCCATATCCACAATGGCCAGACTGTTCTGGTCACCATCCAGGATACGCTCATTTCCTCGGATATCGTATGGCGGCAGGCCAAGCCAATCCGGACTCCGCGGGCCTGCATCTATACACGGAGAATGATGAGCCAGACTGAATGGATCAATCCCTGACCCGGTGAACAGGGGATCGGCATCCAGGCATCCGGTACCCCAATCTACCAGGCCCGGGCCATGCATATCAATGCCTTCCTGACCACCCATGACATCAGAGTAATAAATACCCAGTTGACTCGGAGAGCCGCTGGTAGTGAAATGAACGATTTCTTCAGGAAAATTACCCCACAATACACTGTTCCATAAACTCAGATTGGTCCGGTAATTAAATACTGCACCCCCGCTGATTTTGGCAATATTCTCCGTAATGGTCACATTTTTCATCAGGCCTTCCGACTCCCGGAAATATAACCCTGCCCCGTTTCCGGCAGCATTGCCCGTTACCAGCACATTGGTCAGATCAGCCTCCGAGCGCTTAAAGTAAGCCCCTCCGGCCATATTGGCAGAATTGCCCGAAAATTCTACATTCAGCAGGGTAACTCCGGACTGATCCAGATAAAGACCTCCACCAACGGCACCCCTATTTCCTTTGAGTTCAGTTTTAGCCATATAAAGTTTGGATTCGTAACAGTAAATTCCGCCGCCTTCCTTTCCGGACACATTATTACTGATTGCAGATTCAATAAAGACCGGATCGGAATTTATGCAACAGACTCCTCCGCCTGAGCCGGAATACCAACCTCCGGGAACTTCATTTTCCATAATATTGACATTCCGGAAGTAAGCACCGGAGTTGCTGAGATAGACCCCTGCACCGGAATATGCTTTATTGTTTCCTATCCCTGAATTGAATATCCTGATGGAAGAGTTATAGCACTGTATACCACCGCCCCCGTTTCTGCTGATATTAACACCGTTCAATACCGGCGCTGAGTTATTACTGCAATAAAAACCGGTTCCATCATTCCTTGTGATTACTACGTTCCTGATGGCAGGGGAAGAATTATCACAGGATACAGCCCTTTGCGATGCCCCTGTGATGGTAATGCCGGAAATCGAAACCTGAGTTGCATGATTGATCCTGATGGCTTCTGATTTACCAGTTGCATCAAGCACTGTGGCAAATTCAGGATGACCTTCAAGATTGATATGATCCGGCAAAATCACAGGAAACCTTTCGCCATTTGAGCTTACACTGTATTCGCCCTTGTCAAGGTACAGGGTGTGCTGTTTTTGGGTGGATAATATTGATAACGCCCCGGAAATGGTCCTTTTGGGCATGTCAGGCGATAACCCGCTGTTTTGGTTATCACCCCGGGGCGAAATGTACAAATCTGCATCCACCTGTGCATTTACTCCGTGAAGAATATCAAAGGTGAAATTTTCAAATGGACTGGCGTGTAAATTGTTAGGGTACAGCACGGTGAACCTGTCAACAATTACATCCACCAGGGTTTGTGCATACAGATCGCTGCCTTCCGCGGCTTCATTGTCAAAGATGTCGCAACGTGCAGTGCAGCAAAATTCCGGATTGCTGTCATAGCCGAAACTGATTCCTCCTCCCCTGCCATTGGAAATATTCTTACTGATCACGCTGTTTTCAAGCACGATGCTGCCGTATTCCGTATATATGCCACCCCCTGCTCCTTCAGGCCCGTCAACTGTATTTGAAACAACGGATAAATTTCTGGCATTAACTTCACCGTTGTAGAGGTACAGGCCACCACCATAATACTGAGAATGATTGGAGCTGATCATGATGTCGCGCATTTCAAGGGTTTCTGAGGAACTGTAAACTGCTCCGCCGCTGTAATTGGCGGTATTGTCTGTAAAGGCCATATTATGCATTGAGGCTACCCCTGAATACTGCAAATACACGCCACCCCCTTCGTTTGCGCTATTTCCGGAGAATACCAGATCCGTCATCACCGGATTTGTGCCATATCCGGCATATAAACCGCCGCCACTTTGCACGGCACTGTTGCCGGAAAAGCTGCAGTTGCTGAACACAGGCGAAGATCCCGCCCTGCACTCGGCTCCACCGCCGTTATAACCATGCCCCTGCATGATATCAATGAATTCAAACTTCGGGGAGTAGTTTTCTCCGACAATGAATACCTGACACTGATCATTCCCCGAAATGACTACCGGCATGTCATCAGAGCCCCGGATGGTGATGTTCTTATTGATCTCCAGCGGTGTTTCCAGCACAATGGGAGCCGGATTGACCATCTGAAAGGTGATGGTTCCGTTGAAATCAACATGTGCAATGGCTGAACGCAGGGAACCAAGACCATGATCGCTATTCCCGGTAACCACAACATGATCAGGCAAACCTACAGTAATGGAATGACCGTTGCTGCGCCTGAAATTAAGTCCGCCATAGCCATAATAAATATAATCATGCCCCAGCATGTAGTCCAGCGAGAAATTCCCGGTTTGATCACCTGTATGAATAACCGGATTTAGCAGGTAAGTATCGCCGTAATTATATAAAACCAGATCAATTACCTGACCGACCCACCAAAAATAACCGGGCGGCGGAGGGTCGATGGCACTCATGGCCTGAGACAGGGAATCGCTGTGTACAAACCAGCCGATGGTGGTTCCGTATGAGAAGACAATGCTGTCGTCAACCTGCCAGCCTTCCGGAAGTTTGACTCCAAAATAGGGCGTGTAATATTGACCATCCCCATCGGTTGTATAAGCACTGATCTGCACCTGGAAGGTGCTGTTGATTTCTGCACTGCCCGGCTGATTCACAAAACTGAATTCATAACAGGCTGTAAAAAACAGCATTAAAATCAGTCCGTACAGATACCTCTTTTGCAAAATGAATAAATTTCTTTTCATGGCTTCAGGGTTTAAAATGATCACAATTAATCCAAATTTACAGCGCCTGAAAATGAGATATGAAACCGATTGATGATCGCCGGGAACGGATTTATATACGCCCGGATATTTCAGATAAACGCAGGGAGATAAATACAAACCCGGATAATTAATCAACAGTGCCTTTGAGAATTTATATTAAAATATTTATTTTCTGTCATTTTTCCTATTCTATATTTATATATATATTTATTGCATACTTTAACGACAGGTAAAAACGGCCGGATAAACGAACATTCATAATGCAGGATAAGCCTATCCGGCTGCAAAACTCCGACAGCAGAATCCTGGCTGAGAAAAACCAGGAAACCCTTTCAGGAGGGAAAGATAAAGTCTGCTCACCGGAATAATGATGCAGAAAATCAAAAGCCCTCTTGCAAAGCAGCGATAATGCCGTTTTTCAAGAGGGCTCTCATCGTCAGGCAGGGGAAGCCTGAATGAAGCGGCTGTTTAATATTCAAAAGAAATCTTAAAGTCGTCGAAGTAGGCTGTTTTCCTGGCGCCTGAAGCAAAAATCTTAAGCTGATACTCCGGCTTAAGGGGAGCATCAATGGTAAAACGGGCAGCGAAAGGCTTCCATTCATTGAGGGCGGAAATTACCTCCGACAGAGCGTAGGATTTCCAGATTACCGTATTGTTATTGTCATTGATATCCATGATAATTCCCAATGAAGGATTGACCTCAGGGCTGTAAACATATCCTTCTACAATAACGGCGACCGGTAGCTTCTGATTGATATTTGCAAAGATATCCTTGAAAGCGTATGAGTATTGATTCTCAGCATCAACGCGGGAGACAAACTGACCGCTGTGCGCAGCAATCCCCTCCGGCATTTTCACAATGGTCTTCTCATTGCTCCACGAAGGAACTCCGGCCAGCGCATTTTCCAGGTCATTCACAATAGCAACCGGTGAATCGTCAGCCACTGCTTCAGGTGCAGGAGCTTTTGGGCTGTTTCCTGAGCATCCGTACAACAGCAATCCGGAGAGCATTAAAATAAGAAACTGTTTCATAATTTTTTGAGATTAAACATTGACGTTTCCGTTTTTTTGTGCGAAATTAGAAATTTTTACAATGCCGGAACAGACCAAAGAGAAAAGAAATCTGCCGGTTAAATTTAAAACCAAAAAAAATCCCATTCGTAAATTGTTTAATACTTTTCTGATACTATTAAACAAATAGACCGTCAACCTGTTAATCATTGTGAAACAAAAAAATTCCGGCATCCCGGCTCATTTCCGGATGATCTAAGCATGAAAAAAGAAAATGTAATCGTTATAGGGGCAGGATTTTCAGGGTTGGCAGCCGCCACAACCCTGGCCAGCAACGGGCTGAATGTAACTGTGCTCGAAAAAAATCCGATCGCCGGCGGACGGGCCCGGAAGTTTTCAGCAAACGGGTTCACCTTCGATATGGGCCCCAGCTGGTATTGGATGCCTGATATTTTTGAAGAGTACTTTGCCTCCTTCGGCCGGAAGGTGTCTGACTACTATCAGCTCGACCGCCTCGACCCTTCTTACAAAATTTATTTCGGCCCCGGTGATGAAGTGGTTCTGCCGGCATCTCTTGAGGGTATTTACGCACTCTATGAATCCATTGAACCGGGAAGCACGCCGGCGCTGAAGGAATTCCTGAAGGAATCCGAATACAAATACCGCATCGGTATCGGCGAATTCGTGCGCAAACCCAGCCATTCAATCACCGAATACCTTCACTGGAAGATTTTCTCAGCAGGCCTGAAGCTTAATATGTTAAGTTCTTTTGGCGACTATACGCGCCGGTATTTCAGGAGCGAAAAGATCAATCGCATGCTTGAATTTCCGGTGCTTTTCCTTGGGGGCACAGCCAAATCGACGCCGGCCCTCTACAGCCTCATGAATTATTCTGATATGGTTCAGGGAACCTGGTACCCCAGAGGCGGCATGTACCGGGTGGTAGAAGGAATGGAAGCACTTGCCCGGGAGAAGGGTGTCAGTTTTGTTTTTGATGCAGAGGTCAGATCTGTAAATACAGCCAATGGGAAAGTTGCTTCGGTGAACACGGACACGCAGCAGTACACCGCCGATTACGTGATTGCTGCAGCGGATTATCACCATGTAGAGCAGCAACTGCTTCCTGAAAACGCCCGCCGGTATAGTCAAAAGTACTGGGACTCCAGGGTACTTTCCCCGTCTTCACTGATATTTTATCTTGGTTTCAATACCCGGATTCAGCGCCTGGATCACCACACCCTGTTGTTCGATGAGGATTTTGCAGGTCATGCGGACTCTATCTATAAAAAACCGGAATGGCCTGAAAATCCATCGGTTTACATCAGCTGCACTTCTAAAACGGATGATACGGTTGCCCCTGAAGGGCATGAGAATGTGATGGTCCTGATTCCGGTAGCGCCCGGCCTGAAAGACACCCCGGAAATCCGCGAAAAGTATCTTGACCATGTGCTCATGCGGATGGAACGATACACCGGCCAGCCGTTGCGCGAACACCTCGTTTACCGGCGATCATACGCCCACGCCGACTTCGAAAGCGATTACCACGCCTATAAGGGAAATGCCTATGGACTTGCTAACACATTGATGCAGACCGCCTTCCTGAAACCAAAAATCAGGAATAACAAACTCAGCAACCTTTATTATGCCGGCCAGCTTACCGTGCCCGGCCCGGGTGTCCCGCCGGCCATTATATCGGGACAGATCGCCGCAAACGAAATTATTAAACAGCTTTAAACCATTTACGATGAAAGAGCTATTTGATATGATCTCAAAAAAATCGAGCAAGCTGACCACGGTAACTTACTCGACCTCCTTTTCGCTGGGCATAAGGTTCTTCAGCCGGCGCTTTCACGATCCGATCTATGCCATTTACGGATTTGTCCGGTTTGCCGATGAGATTGTGGATTCATTCCACGGCTACGACAAAGCCAGGCTGCTGGAAAGATTCAGAACGGACACCTATCTTGCCATTGAAGAAAAAATCAGCCTGAACCCTATCCTGAACAACTTCCAATGGGTTGTCAATAAATACGGAATAGAAAAAGAGCTGATCGATCTGTTTCTTGACAGCATGGAAATGGACCTGAAAGACATCTCCTATGATCAGGAAAAATTCGAAAAATATATTCTGGGGTCGGCCGAAGTGGTGGGCCTGATGTGCCTGCGTGTTTTCTGCGAAGGCGACGATGAAAAGTATAAAAAGCTGAAACCACCGGCCATGCGGCTGGGTTCTGCTTTCCAGAAAATTAATTTTCTGCGCGATCTTCATGCTGATTTCGAAGGCCTGGGACGATCATACTTTCCCGGGATCGACCTGTCGAAGTTTGATGATGAAACCAAGCAGAAGATTGAAGATGACATTGCCCTCGATTTTGCCGACGGACTTGAAGGTATCAGAATGCTGCCCCGTGGCGCCAGGTTTGGCGTTTACATGGCCTATGTCTATTTCCATAAACTCTTTCTGAAAATCAAACGCACGCGTTCGTCACGCATCATGAAAGAGCGCATCAGAATTCCCAACCGGACCAAATACAAATTGCTGGTAACCTCATACCTGAAACATCAGCTTAATCTGTTGTAAAATGAAGACAAGGCTTCTTATCCTGATTTTTTTAATTATGTCCGGACAAACCGCACTTGCACAGGTTAGTCTGGACCAGGCCCGCAAAATGTATTTCGGCATGGACAAGGACGAATGCGGGGCGCTGAAACTGAGCGAAAAATTCGGCAATAAGGCTCCCGCTGACGTTGTGCTACTGGCTTATTATGGAGCTTCCACAGCGGCAGCCCCCAATTGCATCGGTAACCCGGCAAAAAAAATATCCTATTTTCGCAGGGGCAGGCAAATGCTCGAAGATGCCGTCGCAAAAAAGCCCGACCAGCTTGAAATAAGATTCCTGCGGTTTGCCACACAAACCAAAGCTCCTTCTTTTCTGGGTTACAACGCGAACATTCAGGATGATAAAAAGTTTATTCTGGAAAATATCAACCGGTTCGGCAGCCAGCCGGCCAACCGTGAAACTGCAATTAAAATCGCGGGGTTCATGGTTGACTCCGGCCAGCTCACCGGCAATGAATCTGCCAGGATAAAAACACTGGCTAACCAATAAAGCACCTGAAATGGAAGAATATGTGATACTCGTGGACGCCAACGATATGGAAACCGGAATTATGGAGAAAATGCAGGCCCACCGGGAGGCCAAGCTCCACCGGGCTTTCTCCGTATTTATCTTCGATCCGGAAGGCCGGCTTATGCTTCAGCAGCGGGCCCTTTCGAAATACCACTCCCCGGGCTTGTGGACCAACACCTGCTGCAGTCACCCACGGCCCGGCGAAACAACTGCCGATGCAGCTCACCGGCGCATGCGCGAAGAAATGGGATTCGACTGCGAGATGGAAGAAGTTTTCAGTTTTATCTATAAGGCTGAATTTGACAACAACCTTACCGAACACGAAGTAGACCATGTCTTTATCGGGACCTCTGACCTGCTTCCGGTTATCAATCCTGAAGAAGTTGAATCATATCGCTATGCAACCCTCGAAGATATCCGGAAGGAGATGAACCTCAATCCGGAATTATTCACCGTCTGGTTCCGGATTGCCTTCGACAGGGTGGAAGAATTTTACAGGCAAAAACCATCGGCCCGGAGCCAGGGAAATGTACTGTAAAAACAACAAAAAGAATTCTTCATTTGTTTATCGCAAAAAATAATTAACCATCAGATCAACAAACCTTTAAACAACAAACTAACATGAACTTCCTGATTTATATACTGATTGTGCTGGCCTTGTTCTTTTTTATGGAATTTATGGCCTGGTTCACCCACAAATATGTGATGCACGGCTTTTTGTGGGTACTCCATAAAGATCATCACATCCGCGACGGACGGAAAGTGGAATGGAACGATGTTTTTGCAGTGATTTTTGCTGTTCCGAGCATTTTGCTGATCTATTTTGGTGTGGTGAATCCGAACTATTACCTGCTGAGTGCAGGCATCGGTATCCTGCTTTACGGAATGGCTTACTTTATGTTCCATGATGTTTATGTGCACCAGCGCATTCCCATTCTCCGCAATTTCTCGAACCGTTACCTGAGGGCTACCGTGAAGGCGCACCTGGAACATCATAATCCGCATGCCCATTACAACTACGGCTTCCTCATCGCGCCGTTGAAATATTATCTGGAAGAGTTTTCAAGAAAAAAAGCCGCTCAGAAATAAATCCATTTTATCGTGTCATACTATTTCTGGATCAACCTGCTGGCCATTTCGGTTCCTTTCATTGCCGGATTCGACAAGCGATTGAAATTTTACCGCAACTGGAAGTATCTTTTCCCGGCAATGCTGGGGACCATGCTGGTTTTTATCCCCTGGGACATGCTGAAAACCTCCCTGGAAGTGTGGGGGTTTAATCCCGTTCATCTCCAGGGCGTTTACCTGGTCAACCTGCCGGTGGAGGAATGGCTCTTTTTCATTGCCATCCCCTATGCCTGTCTGTTTACCTATCACGCGTTTGAATACCTGATCCCCAAAGACTACCTGGGGCCTTACGCAAACCGGCTTACCGGCGTTATTGCCCTTACCCTGCTGATTATTGCAGCGATCAACCCCGACCGCTGGTACACCTTTATCACATTTGTACTCACTTCGATATTTCTTACCCTGCACCTGCTGGTATTCAAATCGCGCTACCTGGGCCGGTTTTATGTAATGTATTTTGCTACCCTAATTCCGTTTTTTATCGTTAACGGTGCCCTTACCGGCATGTTTACGTCTGAACCCGTTGTTTGGTACGACAACACCCGCAACCTGGGCGTCCGCATGGGAACCATCCCCGTGGAAGATGCCGTTTACGGGCTCTTTATGCTGCTGATGAACACCACCATTTATGAGTGGCTGAGGGGAAGGGACCGGAGAAAAAATCAGGCAGTCAACATTACAGAGCAGCAGTAAAACGTTTTTTGAACTGTCTGAAAGCTGTAATTTTGGCTGAGCAATTAAAATCTCCGCCAAATGACAGACATCTGAAAACCATTATCCTGAAAGCTTTGGCATTCACATTACTCATGAGCCTTTGGAACTACTGGATGTCAAATAATTACGATGGCTTTCATGCCAGTATAAGAACCATCATTTTTCAGGCGCTGGGCGGAGGCATTTTGTTCGGAATATTCAGCTATTTTTTTGACAGGCCTGAAAAACAGCAGGAATAACTACATCACCGGGCCACAGCCTGACAGATGTACAGCAGTTGTTTACCAACCTGCGGTTAAAGTATAGTAAATAAAGTTTTTAAATAGTCCGTTTCATCAAGCGCCTTTTAATGCCGGCACGTGCGCGAACCAGGGAATCAGCGGATTCCCGGTAACCCCAGCTTCCTCAGATCTGCACCTGAAGGATTCTGGAACACCTGAAGATCAAATTCGGGAATGGCGGCCAGTACATGGTCGAAAATATCCGACTGAATGTCTTCATATTTAGCCCATTCCTGCACTTTGCTGAAAACATAAATCTCCATAGGAATGCCGCTTTCGCCGGGCTGCAGTTGTCTGACCAGAAAGGTCATATCCTGACGGATATCGGGATTGTTTTTAAGGTAAGCCGACAGGTATGCCCTGAAAATCCCCAGGTTGGTCTGCCTGCGGCCGTTCACCAGCACCGAGTTGTCGATGCTGTTCGCGGCATTGTAATCGGCAAGCTCTTTTTCTTTGCTGATAATATAAGGCTTTACCAGCTGAATGTGCATAAAACGATCGATCATCTCCTGGGAACAGAACCTCACACTGTTCATGTCGATGTTGATGGAGCGCTTGATACGCCGGCCGCCCGACTCCTCCATACCCCGCCAGTTGACAAAGCTTTCTGAGACCAGAGAATACGTCGGGATGGTGGTGATGGTCCGGTCCCAGTTCTGTACTTTCACTGTAGTCAGTGAAATATCAGTGACCACTCCGTCAGCACCCGATTTATTCATCACAATCCAGTCGCCGGGGCGAACCATATCGTTTGCCGAGATCTGAATACCGGCGACCAATCCCAGGATGGGATCCCTGAAAATCAGCAGCAACACAGCCGAAAAAGCGCCCAGACCTCCCAGCAGATAAACCGGCGACTTGTTCAGCAGCATCGAAATCACAATAATTATCGCGATCACAAAGAGAATGATTTTGAAAACCTGCAGGTAGCCCTTAATGGGTTTGGCTTTGGATATTTCAAAACCCTGATAAATTTCGTAAACGGCATTCAGAAATGCATTGGCTGTAATAATTGAAATAAAAACCAGATAGATCTGAGTAAGTTTCAGAATATTGGCCAGTAAATCAGGAAATTCCGTAAGAGTATAAGGAGCAACAAACCCGAGCAGCACACCGGGCACAAACAACAAAGCCTTATTAAAAAAGCGGTTATGATAGAGCGCATCATCCCAGGTATTGCCGGAACGCCGGATAATGCGGCGGATAATACCTATGACCACATATTTCAGTAGATAATAAAGAACAATGATCAGTAAAAAAGAGATTGCAAAATCCGTAACATCCCTGATTCCTGCCGCCAGGTTTTCAGAAATCCCCTGCCCGGTGAGCCAGTCTTTTAAATGAACACCAATCTGTAACAACATCATAACGAACCCTTTCCATTTAATTTTTCCACAGTTTCCTGCTTTAATTTCACAATCCTGATCGGCTGATCATGACGGTACAACTGAAAGTCGTGGACGGTTATGTAGGCATCCTCCGGCAGCAGCCGCGGATCAAGATAATAAAAATCGCTGGTATTGAAGTCATCATACTGGAACTTCAGCAGCTGCATTTTACCCAGGGTGATGTAAAACGAGGTGGCATGCTCGGTTTCAGAATCCTTAAAAATGGAAAGCTTTGCATCTCCGGTCACTGCGGCGGCCTTCAGCGCACCTTCCTTATGCACCTGGAAATCGTTGTAGCGTGGCGGAATGATGAACCAATCGAAGCCGATGCGGATCATCAGCATGGCGGCGGCAAAAATAATCATCCGTTGCTCCTTCAGTTTATAGTATAACCAGGTAAGCAACAGCATGGTAAAGAACATCACCCCCGCTTTCAGCCAGGCATGATCTACAAAATTGGTCTGCTTCAGCAACGGCATGGGGATGGCGGCAATGATGCCCAGCACCATCACCCCCATCAGAAAATACTCCACTACCCTGCTGTACTTGCCGTTTTTGGCCAGATCACGGAAAAAGTGGAAGACCAGAATGGTAAACAGCGGCGGGAAGAGCATAAAAATATACCTGGGATACGACTCCGGAGAGGTCCAGTAAATGATGATGTTGAAGATAAAGACAATGAAATTGAACCGCAGGAAAGGGTGTTCGCGGAGGGTCGACCTGAAATCGCGCCTGAAAAAGTAGATCCACAGCACCGACCAGGGAAAGAAATGGTAAAACATCTCGAGCGGAAAAGTAAAGAGGTGGGTGGTGAAACGAACCCAGCCGTAATTGATGATGGTGCGCTTTTCAGATTCGCTGAAAAGGGTTTTGAAAATCTTCAGATCAAACGGATGCACCTGAAAATAAGCGTAGTAGTAGGCGCCGATAATCATAAGAAACAAGCCGATCCCGGCAAAGTGCCTCCATGAAAACAGCTTTCTGAACTCGCGGTTATAGCTGAAGACGGCGAGCAGTGTAATGCCCTGGAAAACCAGCGATGGCAGCCCTTTCATCAGGAAGGTAATACCCGTCAGGAGATATGACACTAGAAAAAGCGCCAGGTATTGCTTTTTCTCCCTGAAATGGTAGATCAGCATAAAAGACAGGTAAACCAGCCAGGAGAAAGTGATGTCGATCAGACCGAGGAAGGAATCCCAGAAAAGGATGCGTCCCGAGGTAATGAAAAGGATGGCCACAATAAATCCCTGTTTATTGCCCAGGTGGCGGCGCACAAACCAGAAGATGGTAAGTCCGAAAAGCAGCAGCCCCACCACCACCGGCAGGCGGAGGGTAAACTCGGAATAATTGCCGGCCAGCCTGTAATACGCGATGATGATCCAATTGTACAGCGGCGGTTTATTGTAATAGAAATCCCCGTTGATGGTGGGTGTGATGTAGTTACCGCTGACAATCATTTCGAGCGCGACAATGGCCCGGGTGGGTTCATCCGTAGGGAAATTGATGGCGAGAAATCCCAGGTGCCACAGCAGGGCCGGGATTAGCATCACCACGGCAAACGCGTAAAAAAACCAGGGATTACGGCGGAAAAAACTGAGGAATCCGGAGACCATAATTTATAAAAATGTTAAAAATCAATCATTTAATACCAATATTCAATCATTTAACCACCTGCCAATTTGGCTTTGTAGCCCTTTTTGAGCAGATAATCCAGGATTTTCTGCCTGAAATCGCCCTGCACCAGGATCTCGCCATTGTCAGAAGTCCCGCCGGCCGCACAGAGGTTTTTCAGCTGTTTGGCCAGTGAAGCCAGGTCGGATGCGCTGCCCGAAAACCCTGTAATCAGGGTGGCCTTCTTCCCGCCTTTCAGTTTGCGGTCGAGCATTACACGCAGGTTCTGCTGCGCCGGTGGCAGGGTTTCCTGTTCCTGCTCAGTTCCGAAATCGTATTTGAAATCGGGGTTGGTAGAGTAAACAATCCCTTCCGGGCGCTTGTTTTTTGATTTTTCAGCCGGCATTTTGTTGTATTTTAAGGTACTATCATTGACAGGGATAAAGGGTTCACCCTGACATGAAGCGCTTTACCGAGCTTTACCGGTTCTCCGTCAAGGTTGACTACCTTGTTCTTCTTACGTGTCAGGCTGACTTCACGGGCTTTGATGACCTCCACATAATCCGAGGCATCAATCTTTCGCGTCAGCAAAAGGCCCACCACATGCGGTGCATATATCAGGGGAACCTTTTTCACGATGCAGACATCCACCAGCCCGTCGTCAATCTGCGCCGAAGGCGAGATAATGGTATTGTACCCGAACTGATTGGTGTTGGCAAAACTGACAAACAGGGCTTCACGGTGGTACAGTTGCCCGTCAATCATCAGCTTGTATTTCCGCGGGCGGTAGTAATTGTACTCGTTGGTAACGATCCTGAAATAAGAAAGAAAACCGCGCCTGCCCGACCTGGCGAACTTTTTAGCCACGAGGGCATCGAAGCCCACCCCGGCAATGGAGACAAACAGATCGTCGTTGATGCTCACCGTATCGACCGGCTTCACGTTCATCTTATTGATCAGGGCAAGGCTTTCGCCGATATCTGACGGAATGCCGAGGTGATGCGCCAGTCCGTTGCCGGAACCGGCCGGGATCAGGGCCAGCACCGAATTGCTTCCGTGCATGCCTTTTACCACCTGATTTACCGTTCCATCGCCGCCTACCGCCGCGATGATGTTGGTTCCTGCCTCCGCGGCTGCCCGGCTGAGTTCTTTTACATGCTCCGCCGATTCGCTGAACACGATCTCCCACTCAAAGCGTTCAGGGTCAAGGGTGTCGGCCGCCAGACCGGCCAGCACTGCTTTGCGGGAATGATGCACCCCCGAAACAGGATTCACAATAAACAGTATCTTTTTTTTGGGTCCGGACATACAACGCTCAGGCAGGAACAGTAAAACACCGGCAAAAATAAGCATTTTCAGGCAGTTTGCCTTTTAAACGCTGTTTAATCAGTAAAAAGCCCCGGAGGTATGGACGACGGTTTATCGCTATTAACCGCTTAAAAGTTGATTTGTCAGAGATACTTGCCAAAGATTCCTCACTCCGTTCGGAATGACTGATAATGTAAATATCGGCCAAAGCCTCTCCCGGCCCTTCAACCCAAAAACCTTGTCATTCCGATCCCGGACAACCGGGAGAGGAATCTTCAAATAACTCACCGGTCACCAGAAACTTATTTGATGTTTGGAGCCCCTGTATACTGTTTGTTAAGCAGCATAATTATTGAGCAGATTACAAAATCATGATCCTTCTAGCATTTATAAATGCTTAATCCGGTTCATAACAAGAAGAAGCACAGTTGCAATAATCCTGTGTTCACAAAAAAAGCTGCCCTTTTGAGACAGCCTTTTAAGTTAAGATATTAAACCGTAAATTATTTCTGAACAATCACGCTTACCTTGGCGCGGTCGCCACGGCTGTAAAGATCGATCACTTTTACTAGACCCAGTTTATCGTTCTTGGTTTTGAAAAGGAATACCTGTCCTTCAGTCAGGTTATTCATCTTGGTGGTCTGCTGCATCAGGTTGAAGGTCGGGAACTGATAGGTATCGCCGATGGCATCAAACTGGGCGGCTGTGATGGTGGTAGGATTGAAGCGGGTCTGGTTTTTATTGGTCCAGTCGCTGACAGGGCCAAGGTCCTGAATGGTACCTGCATCTGCATCGTCCGGTGAAGCAAAGGTGTTAGCGTTGGTAGCTCCTTTGAAGAAAAGGAAGTCGATCTTGGCCTGGTTATCGGGAACATTCCTGGTCTGGCCAACGGTGTAGGTAATCCCTTCGGTAGAAGCAAAGAAACTTCCTATCTGATCATTATATGATCCGAATTCAACGTCCATATATTTGTTGATTTGTGCACCCGGATCTTCGATGGTAATGGTAAAGGCCTGTTCTGCCTTTATGCCGCCTTTGTCCCAGAGTTCGAAAAGAAGGCGTCCTTCACCAACCCCTGTAAAGGTCAGTTCACTTTCCCAGGTAAATGAATCGGCATTAAAAGTTGAATCCACATAGGTGGTAGCTACATTGTTGGAAGTAATGGAGAATTTAAACCGGGTAAGTTTCTGACCTGATACCGGGCTTTTTAATCCGTTTACGCCTACCATTATGGCTTCATTCACCTGAATTGTTGCATCCTGAGATGTATAAGCTGATCCGCCTTTAAGGCTGAGGCTTGGACCCGGATCGGTTTCTTCTTCATCAGAACAGGAAGTAAATACCACTGCAACAGACATCAGCAGGGCTGCAAATAAATAATTCCACTTTTTCATACGATTGGTTTGGTTTAGGTTAATATTGAAATGTTTAAAATTCTCAGCGTTTTACTGAACAAAGATAAGGCTTTTTGAAGTAAGGTCAATGATACAAAAACTATTCCATACTGTGTTCCCAGATACATAACCATTCCCGGTACCCTTTGTTTACTCCCGTGCATTCAGCTTGCTTATGGGCAAGGCTGTCATTTACAATAGTCCGTTAAATTTAAAAATCACGCAAGGACCCCGCCACAGCGGGCCAGGCTGCAATGACGCAACGACTTGATTATGAATGATTTGTGATTTTTAAACAAGTTTTTATATTCCACTGTAAGTCAATTCATTAATAATTCTTAACGGACTACTGCATTTAAGCACAACCTGCTGAATGCTAACACATTACAATGAAATTCTGAAACTGACTGTGACCAGATGAAGATAAGGTTGACGCCGGCCCTGAAAACCACCGTTATTTTCAGATGGCATCACTTCTTCACGAATGCAATTATATCAGATTATCTATCAATATATTACAACGGAATACCAAAAATATAATTGTGCTGAATTGAATTGATCACTTCATTATTTAAGGGAGTCATGAATCATTGCTGTCATGGAATAAACACATGATCCCCGGGCCAGAACACCAGGATGCAAGCCGGATAAAAATGTTATACTTTCCAGAGCCATGCCCAATAGATTTTAATATATTTATCACTTTTACAGTTATTTAACTTAACAAAGAGAATATTTTCAAATGTTCTTTTTTTTTAACATAGCCTGCTGTTACTTTGCATGACCTTGTAAACTCAATTATTCATATTAAACCAGGAGGCTGATGTGGCAACAATAGCAACTACAGGCAACAAAGGCAAAGGCGTGCGGAGCGATTGCGCGCTTACGCTCGAAATCATGCAGCAGGGCGGCATACAGACCGAACTGATCAGTAAGGTAAAAGTGCTTTACGGTGAATCTATCCTCAGGCTCTGCCATGAAATTCTGACATTCTACGGCATAGAGCATGCCAGGCTGACGTTAGAGGATTCCGGCGCCCTTGAATTTGTCATTGCCGCCCGGCTGGAGGCTGCCATCAGGCAACTGACGGGTGACGAAAAGGAATACCTTCCTGCCATGCTGCCACAGAACACCTATCAGACCGCACGCGACCGCTACCGGTTTTCGAGGCTATACCTTCCCGGCAACACCCCCAGCCTGATGATCAACGCGGGCATTCACAAGCCCAACGGCATTATCCTCGACCTGGAAGACGCCGTGGCGGTGACCAAAAAAGCGGAAGCCCGGTTCCTGGTGCGCAACGCCCTGCGCGCGCTCGATTTTTACGGAGCCGAACGCATGGTCAGGATCAACCAGGTGCCGGCCGGACTTGAGGATCTTGATTACATTATTCCACACAATGTGAATCTTATCCTCGTTCCGAAGTGTGAAAGTGCCGATCAGATTGCACAGGTGAACCGGCGCATCGCTGAACTGAAAATAAAAAATAATATCGAAGGCAATGTCTGGCTGATGCCCATCATCGAAAGCGCTTTGGGTGTGCTGAAAGCATTGGAAATAGCGCAGTCGGATAACGTGGTGGCCCTGGCCATCGGCCTCGAAGACTACACCGCCGACCTTGGCACCCGCCGCACCAACGAAGGCACCGAATCCTTCTTTGCCCGCAGCATGGTGGTGAACGCCTGCAAAGCCGCCGGCATCCAGGCCATCGACTCGGTATTCTCCGATGTGGCCGATATGGAAGCCCTGAAGCAAAATGTACTCCGGTCGAAGGCGCTGGGATTTGACGGCATGGGCTGTATCCATCCGCGACAGATCAGGGTGATCCATGACAATTTCGCACCCGACGAGGCCGAAATCGACAAGGCAAAGAAAATTGTGAACGCCTTTATAGAAGCCACCGAAAAAGGACTCGGCGTGGTTTCATTAGGCACCAAGATGATCGATCCGCCGGTGGTGAAACGCGCCCAGCGCACCATCGACCTGGCCGTCAGTATGGGTAAGCTCAGTCCCGGCTGGCGCGACGCCTTCCTTGAAAACCAGAAAGCCTGAAATCCATGAGAATGACCGATTAAAAAAGAAAAGACATGTCAAAATACGATAAACTGACCACGAATGCCGTTGGCCGCACAGTTCCCCAGATCATCAACGGAAAGGAAGCTATCCCGTTTATGGGCGTTGGAAAATACAAACCCACGGGCCGCAAGTATGCTCCACCCATCAGCAGTTGCGCCGATTATCCGGCCGATGGCAACAAAGTAGTTGCTTCGCTGAGGGATGCACTGATCCGTTGCGGCCTGAAAGACGGCATGACCATCTCAACCCACCACCACTTCCGCAACGGCGACCTGGTGGCCAATCAGATCTTCGATACTGCCGCCGAACTGGGTGCAAAAGGGCTTACCTGGGCGCCTTCCGCATCGTTCGAATGCCACAGCCCTCTGATCAAATACCTTGAAGATGGCACCATCCACCACATCGAAGGCAGCATGAACGGCGCCCTTGGCCGGCACACCTCCGAAGGGGGTATGCAGGGCATGGGTATCCTCCGCTCCCACGGCGGCCGCTACCAGGCAATTCAGGACGGCGACCTGCATGTGGACATCGCCGTGATCGCCGCCCCCACGGCCGACCCCTTCGGCAATGCCACCGGCGACCGCGGCCCTGCAGCCTGCGGATTGCTTGGCTTCGCCCTGGCCGACTCACAATATGCCGACAAGGTGATTGTGGTTACCGACAACCTCGTGCCATTCCCCTGCGTACCCTGGCAGATTCACGGGAATTATGTGGATTACGTCGTGGTAATGGACCAGATCGGTATCCCGGAGAAGATCATCAGCGGCACCACCGAGATTACCAAAAGCCCCGACCGTCTGCTGCTGGCCGAAATGACCGCGCAGTTCTGCGACGAAGCCGGCATTGTGCGCGATGGCTTCTCTTTCCAGGCCGGCGCCGGCGGAACCGCCCTCTCCATCGGTATCTACTTTGCCGAAATGCTCCGCAAACGCGGCATGAAAGCCCGCTTTGCCCGCGGTGGCAGCAACAAGTACCTCGTCAGCATGCTCGAAGAAGGACTGGTGGATTACATTCTCGACGGTCAAACCTTTGACCTTGAAGGGGTACGTTCCATGCGCGAAAATAATAACCATCTGAATACCAGTCCATTTACCAGCTATAATTATCATGGCAAAGGCAATTTCGCTTCCATGGTGGATGTGGTAATCCTGGGCGCCACCGAAGTGGATATCAATTTCAACGCCAATGTGGTGACCCATTCCGACGGTTACCTGCTTCACGGAATCGGCGGATGGATGAATTGCCTCTTCTCGAAGTGCGTGATTCTGCCCATTCCCCTCTTCCGCGACCGCATGCCGGTGATCCGCGACGAAGTCACCACCATCTGCGGCCCCGGCGAACTCATCGATGTCATCGTCACCGAAAGGGGCATTGCCATCAACCCGTTGCGCACCGACCTGATCGACAGACTGAAAGGTTCTTCCCTGCCGGTAAAAACCATCCATCAACTGAAAGACGAAGCCGAGCGTATCTGCGGCAAACCCGCCCTGCCCGTACTGAGCGATGAATTTATCGCCGCCATCAAATGGGTGGATGGAACGGTGATCGACGCAGTGCGTAAGGTGGTTAAATAACACGCTGACGGCCGGCTAAGGTGTTTCAGCCCCCGGCCCTCAAATATCCGGTACAGCAGCAACTCAGGCTGTTGTACCGGATATTTTGTTATGGAAAATTCTTTATGGCAGCCATTGCAAAGCAAATCTGCAGATAAACCCTGTTTAACCCGGATTAAGTGTTTGTAATCATCTCAATCAGCATTGCGCTGATCAAAAATTAAATCGGAATTACCCTTATAGTATCAATACTTCAGCTCTTCCGGGCTTCCTGTTGATTAATCCGGGTTTGCCCAGTCTCCCGGTTGATGACATTGAAATGAGGTATTCTCCGGATCATAGAACAAAATCATTCGTAATGTATTGTCATTTAGTTATATATAAAATAGTAACACATAAAATGATGTAAATATTCAATGGAATTTGCTTTTCGTAAAATAATAGTAGTAAATTTATCGCTGTATAATTCTTTTACATTGCTGATACCTGTCCTTACAATTACCTGGCGGGTATGCCGTGATTTACAGATACAAGAAAGGTTGAATCAATCTGAGCCACGATGAGTAAAGTATTAGCCATTGATGACGATTCCATCATCAGAACATTGATGAGCAACAGCCTGACCAAGGCTGGTTATGAAGTTATTACCGCTGTTGACGGGGAATCGGGACTTCAGAAAGTAATACAGGAAAAGCCTGACCTGGTGGTAACGGACTTCCAGATGCCGGGGATGTCGGGATTGGATGTGATCACCGAAATCCAGCGGATACAGCCCGGATTGCCGGTGATCCTGCTTACCGCGCACGGCGACGTCGCCCTGACCATCAAATCGATTCAGGTAGGGGCATACGACTTCATTGAGAAACCGCTTCAGATGCAGGAATTGCTGGAGGTCATCCGGAACGGGCTTGAAATTTCGTACCAGAGCCAGACCCTGACCGAAACCATTTCGCCTGAGATAAGAAAAGCCATCGAAGATAACCTGCTGGTGGGTAAAACGCCGGTGATGCGTGAAATCTTCAAAAACGTCGGAAGGGTATCGCTCAACAAGGTCAATGTTTTGATCACAGGCGAAACAGGCACGGGCAAAGAACTGATCGCCAGGCTGATTCATTACAGTGGCATCACCCGCGACCATCCGCTGGTTGTGGTAAACTGCTCGGCCCTTCATGAAGATATACTTGAAAATGAATTGTTCGGCTACAATATGGGAGCCTTTCCTACCGCAGTTTCTGATAAAAAAGGAAAATTTGAGCAGGCCGGCGAGGGAACAATTTTCCTTGACGATATTTCCGAACTCAGCGATACCATGCAAACAAGGCTGTTGCGGGTTATTCAGGAGCTGGAGTTTGAAAAGCCGGGCGGAGATGCGCCCATTCCGCTGAAAGCAAGAATCATCGCCGCCACCAACAAGGACCTGGAAGCCATGGTCAAAAACGGAAAATTCCGCGAAGAACTTTATTACAGGCTCAAAGTTTTCACCATTGCCATGCCTCCCCTGAAAAACCGGAAAGACGATATTGAAGAACTGGTAAAACACCTGATGCAGAAACTGAACCGGAAACTGAACAAGAAAGTCCTGAAAATCGGAAACGGCGTGCTGGATCTGCTTCACAGCCACGACTGGCCGGGCAATGTGCGTGAACTGGAGAACACCCTGATGCAGGCTATGATCATGACCCGCAGCGATGTACTTGAAAAGGAACATATTGTGCTGCTAAACCGGAATACCCCTGTGGAGCCGGAGCAGTTTGAGCTGAAATCCATCGCGGATATTGAAAAAGTACACATCAAAAAAGTGCTTGACAAGCTGAAATGGAACAAAGTTGAGGCTTCGCGCGTGCTGGACATTACCCGCCCTACCCTGAATGCCAAGATTGCCAAATACGGGCTGAAACACAATTAGCCCTTCCTGACCGCACCTGTTGCCTGAAGGCCGCACTTCCGGAAACAGCCGGCCACGATAACCCTTCAACCTGACAACAAATTACCCTTACAAGTCATCCGGCTGAATGACCTGTAAGGTCTTTGATTTGGTGATTCACAAATTTTATACACCGGCTTTTCCATGCGACCGTTTAAAGCACCGGCCGGTGTCAAGGGGAGGCAGAAGTAAATGCATTACAGGAAAAATACCCTTACAGCTTTTATCGTCAATGGAATTTTCGCCTCACATACCAGAAATAACCCTCATACATAAAATGTAAATTTATTTTACATAATAAAATTTTGCTTCGTTACCTTTATAATTGATATTCAGTTTTTTATAATAATCTATGCAAAATTTATCAAATTTTTAACAATTTTCTGGAAAAATACTTGACAATCGTAATTTAAAAGTTGTACATTTGCCATTGGTTAGATTATGGTAGCGTGAAATCATGAAAGCCAACTATCTGATATTGCTGATTATGCTTACAGGAGCAATTAATGCTGCTGTTTACGGGCAGGCGAGTGTTACCGGGCATATGGCCGCAGAGATTGTTGATGCTGTGGATGCAGGATTTGAGGGACAGACTGATTTTTCGCTGAATGTTAATAATGATCACAAACTGGTCGAACTCGGAAAACTGAACCTGACAACGGCAGCGGATATGCTTTGCAGCGTTAAGCTTACGAATGCCAGGGTAACTAACAGGGATGGTGAATCATTCAATCTCGAAACTTCCACTACTCACAAAGACCAGTTTATGACTACTGATGCCCACGGGGAACAGGCACTTGCTTTGACAGCCATTACTCCTGATATACCAAAGGGCGGGCGGTTTGTTGGAAACTATACGGTTGTGCTCGCCTATAACTGATCAGGCCTTGTTCTACGCGCATTACAGCTGCATTCTATCCGGGGGGATGAATGCAGCTGTTCTCTTTCAGAGAATCCCTTCCGAATGATTTCCTGTATTCTTCCGGTGTATTGATGTTTGCCTGAACGCCGGCGTAAGGCACCGCAACATATTCAGGTCCTGAGGCTTTCAGAAAATCATCGATGCGGGCAGGTGGTTCCGGGGCTTCAAGTATCTTCCGGATCATTTCCCGGCCAAGCAAAACCGGATGCCCCGGTCTGCCGCAATATACGGGGATAACAGCACCATCGCCCCTGAATGATTCATGTAGCATCACCAGCAGCTCAACACTGGTAAAAGGATTATCCACATTCTGAAAAAAACAGCCGTTACCTTTCGTTACCCGCTCAAGCCCTGACCTCAGCGAATAAAATCTTCCGGCTTCCGGATTTGAGTTAATGACCAGTTCCACCGGAAAACCGAAGAAATCTGCACTTTTGTTCAGCAACAGGGCGAGCGCAGGACTGCAAACAACGATAATCTGCCCTGCCCCGGCCAGGTGA
Source organism: Lentimicrobium saccharophilum (assembly GCF_001192835.1). NCBI lineage: Bacteria > Pseudomonadati > Bacteroidota > Bacteroidia > Bacteroidales > Lentimicrobiaceae > Lentimicrobium > Lentimicrobium saccharophilum. Next base: position 1,071,441 of record NZ_DF968182.1, on the reverse strand, counting down.
TAAACCCCGGTAAGCTGCTGAATAAAAGTCCGGGATTCATCGAATTGCAGAAGGGCCTTATGGCATCCCATCCTGCCGGAGTTGCCGGCTGCAAGAATCACACAGGAAACGTGATCACCAATGACCATAAATTTGAAATGATTTTCATTATCTTTACATACCTGCATGAACTGACCACGGTAAAACCGAGGGTTATGAAATCCCACGCAGGTTCCCTCTTACAAACTTAATTAAAAATTAAGAGCGGAGAAGAAAAATACCAAAACCCAGAGGACATGGCTCATTCCACAGGATTCTCAGTTGCCTCCATCCACAGGCTGTGGCAGATGATAGAAGAAGATTACCGGCGCAACCGGCAGATATTCAGCATTCCGGAAGCATTGTTCTTCAATCCTGAGGTAAACGGCACTGAAAATTACCGGATTTTCGGACAACATCTGAGGACTCCATTCGGCGTGGCCGCGGGCCCCCACACCCAGCTTGCGCAGAATATTGTCAGCGCATGGCTATGCGGAGCAAGCTACATTGAGCTGAAAACCATACAAACGCTGGATGATCTTGAGATTACGAAACCCTGCATCGATATGCAGGACGAAGGGTACAACTGTGAATGGTCGCAGGAACTGCGTATCCATGAGTCATTCGGGGAATACCTGAAAGCCTGGATACTGATTCACCTGCTGCATCACAGGCTTGGCCACCCGGGAGCTGCGGGCGGTTTTATCTTCAACATGAGTGTGGGTTACAATCTGCAGGGAATACTGAATGAAAATGTGCAATGGTTTCTTTCGAAAATGCAGGACTGTCAACCCGAAAAGGAAGCGATGATCAGTTCCCTTCTGCCGATATACCCTGAGTTGCGCGACCTCAGCATCCCCGACCGCATCTCGACAAACATCACCCTGAGCACCATGCATGGCTGCCCGCCCGGTGAGATTGAAAAAATCGGTCACTATCTGTTAACGGAGAAGAAACTTCATACTTTCATCAAACTGAATCCCACCCTGCTCGGGGAGGAACAGCTCAGGAAAATTCTGAACAATCAACTGGGCTATAAGACCATGGTGCCTGATGCCGCTTTTGAACATGATTTAAAATATGAAGACGCCCTGGGAATCATCCGCAGGCTGGAGATGGCAGCCAGGCAAAACAACCTGACTTTCGGGGTAAAGCTCACCAACACCCTTGAGTGCATAAACCACAGAAAGGTCTTTCCGCCAAAGGAAGAAATGATGTACATGAGCGGCAGGGCGCTGCACCCCATCAGTGTGAATGTCGCCGCCAAACTGCGTCGCGATTTGGGCCCCGGCCTTCACATTTCCTTTTCGGGTGGCGCCGACTGTTTCAACATCAGCGACCTGTTGCAGTGCGGCCTGATGCCGGTAACCGTATGTTCCGACCTGCTGAAGCCCGGAGGTTACGGGAGATTGCAGCAGTATATTGAGCAGACCTCCGGCATAAACACCGCTGACACTGCCCGCCAGGCCATGTATCTGGAAAAGTATGCTTTATCGGTTGTTGATGACATGCGTTACCGGTGTGATCCGTTTTCGGAAAAAAGCATAAAGACAGGACGTAAACTGGATTTATTCGACTGCATTCATGCCCCCTGTGTGGATGAATGCCCGACAAACCAGGATATTCCGGAATACCTCCACCATATTTCAAGAGGGGAAACCGGCAAAGCGCTCGATGCCATTCACCGGAAGAATCCGTTTCCCAATGTACTCGGTTCAGCCTGCGACCACCCCTGCCAGTTGCGATGTACCCGGATAAATTACGATCAACCACTGAAAATCAGGGAATTAAAATTATTTGCTGCACATAACGGAAAAGCATCTGATGTACCACTGGTAAAGGAAAACGGTAAGAGTGCGGCCGTAATCGGAGCCGGTCCATCCGGGCTCTCGTTTGCTTATTTCATGCGCCTTGCAGGCTTCCGGGTTGAAATTTTCGAGTCACACCCTGACCCGGGAGGCATGGTGCGCGATGCCATCCCGCCTTTCCGCATGAAGGCTGAACTGTTGATGAAAGATGTTGAAAGAATCAGGTCAACCGGGGTGATCATTCATTTTAACTCCCCGGTTAACCGGCAGTTGTTCGGACAATTGCGCAGGGATTTCGACTATGTTTATATCGCCGCCGGGGCCAGACGTTTTAAAACGCTTCCGCTCGAAGGAGCCGGGGCCGGAGGCGTGGTGGATCCCCTCACGTTTCTGAAGCTGGCTAAGGCCGGAAAGAAATCTGACACCGGCCGGAATATCCTGGTGATCGGCGGCGGCAACACCGCGATGGATGTGGCCCGAACAGCCAGACGCACCGCGGCGGAAGATGCTTCCGTCAGCGTGGTGTACCGGCGCAGCAGGGCTGAGATGCCTGCCAGCCGCGAAGAAACAAAAGCTGCTCTGAATGAAGGGATTAGGCTGCTGGAATTGCTCTCACCTGAGCAGATTCATCTGAAAGACGGTCATATCGTCGCCCTTTCGTGTGCAAAAATGAAGCTGATTACGCCTCCGGATGGCGGCAGGGCTGCACCCTGCAAAACAGACGAACCACTGATCACTTTGCCGGTCGACACCCTGATTCCTGCCTTAGGTCAGGAGACGGATATTGATTTTGCCACACCGGAAGAGCTTTCCCTCAGGCCAGAGTCAGATTATGAAACGCAGCTTGACCGTGTATATATCGGCGGGGATGCTGCCAGGGGTGCGGCAACCATCGTAAAAGCCGCAGGCGACGGACGAAGGGCGGCCGCAGCGATCGCGGCATCGGCCGGAATCGCCCTTGACACTGATAATCCTCCCGCGGCAAAACACCTGGAAAAATCAGAACTTATCATAAGAAAATCGAGGCGGATAAACATTGATCCGGCGATGGAAAACACTCCGCCATTGCTAACAGCAGAAACAGCCCGCGAAGAAGCATTGCGCTGCCTGCAATGCGACGAATTGTGCAATATCTGCGTGACCGTTTGTCCCAACAGGGCAAATATTTCGTATCAGACACCAGCCGTTGATATCCCGCAGTGGAAAATGATCAATCACAAAAACGGGATTTCTTTTGAGCAGACCGGCATTCTGAAGATAGCACAGTCAACCCAGGTGCTCAACCTGGCCGGTTTCTGCAACGAATGCGGCAATTGCACCACTTTCTGCCCTTCATCCGGCGCTCCTTTCCGGGATAAGCCCAGGTTCTGCCTTTCCCGGGAAAGCTTTAACAAGACCGATAACGGCTATATGCTGCAATGGGCCAACGGCAGACTTACCCTGCTTCACCGCAAGGGAGATCTGGTAAGCCGTCTTACCAGACAAGCAGACGGATATCTCTACGAAACGGAAAATATGAAGGTGGCTTTCGGTCTGACGGATTTCAGACCTTACGGACCTGAAATAATAAATTCAGGAATGACAAATCCGGACCTTTCAGAAGCTTCCACATTAAAGTTTCTTATTGACAATCCCGATATCACCTCGGGCAGCCTGATTGCTGAGCAGCCATATACATAGACGCGCAGAAACTATAACCTCATCGGCACTTCAAATACCACGCGCGTCCCGACGCCTTCCCCGGCATCATCCTTAAGGTCGATGATACCCAGGCTGATCTTGTGTTTGCGCTTACGGTTGATCACCGCTAACCGCTCCCGGGTTATGGTGGTTGCCACCGACCTGTGCTTTGCATCTGATTTCATTTGTATTTCCATGGCTTTCTCCCGTCCGACACCGTCATCCCTGATTTCACAATAAAACGATCCATTGCTCTGCCAGAACCTGACTTCAATCAATCCTTTGGTCTCTTTATGCTTTATTCCGTGTTCTATGGAGTTTTCGATAAATGGCTGCGCCATCATCGGCGGCAATAAAAGTGTTCCGGTATCAAGATTTTCATCCACCTCTATTCTGAAGTCAAATTTATCGGCAAACCTCACCCGTTGCAGTTCGAGATAATTCTCAATGGTAACAATCTCTTCCTCAAGGGTAACAAATTCCTGCGCACTGCTCTTGAGAATATTCCGCATCAGCCTTGCGAAATGTGCCAGATACTTGTTGGCCAGATCCGGTTCATGACTCAGGATAAAACTCTGGATACAGGAAAGGGAATTATAGATAAAATGCGGATTCATCTGGGAGCGAAGCAGCCGCTGCTGCAAAGAAATACTTTGCTGGCGCGCTTTGACTGATTTATTGCGGAACAAAAAAAGAAAAATGACCAACCCCAGCGCCATGAAACCCGACAGTATCAGAATAATAACCCTTGAGCGGTTAATTTTCAGAATACCCTGTTCGCTTTCACGGAGGAGCATTTGAATTTTCTGATCCTTGAAACTGGTTTCATAGCGTGTGCTGAGCTGAATCACTTCACTCCGGCGGTAGATTTTCTCGAGCAGATCTTCAACGCTTACAGCTTCTTCAAAATTTATTAAGGCATCCCTGTAATTTCCCTGGTCCCTGTATACCTCGCTGATGCTTCTGTAGGCTGCGATTACCGTTTTGTAGCCGCTGATCTCATAGAACACGGGCACGTCCTGACTTGGTGAAAACCAGAAATCAATGCTCTTGCGCTGGTCAGTATAAAATGCATGATTTTCCGCAACCCATTTCCCGAATGAAACCGCCTGCCGGTAATACGCCAATGCCTCACTGATCAGACCGGCTTCGCGGTATAAATTACCCAGTTCCAGGTTAACTGTTGCCAGGTTGCTCATATCTCCCGTTTGTTCAGACAAATTTCTGCTGATCTGAAAATAATGCATAGCCGAATCCGGGCGGTTCATATTTCTGAAACATTGGCCAATGCCGGTAACAACCCGGTCGATCACCTCAATATGGTTAGCAGCCCTTACCCTGTCGCTTTTCCTGAAAAAGTACAGGGCGCTGTCAGTTTGTTTCAGGGCGTAATAGCAGCTTCCCAGGTGAAGGGCATTGAGCGAGGTATTTGCCGGCCCTATTGTGTCGCATTCTCCGCTGAGCTGATCTGCCTTCAGAAATAAAGGTATAGCCCGCTCAAAATTTCCCGTCTGTTTATATACCCATCCCAGCCTGATCAGCAAACCAAATTTTTCGGTTTTGCTTTTAGCGGCGGAAATCATCGGAAAAGCCATTGACGCGTACTTCATGGCCAGTTCGTCATTGCTGGAATAAAGGTAGGTTAGTACCAGTAGCTCTATTGACCTGAACCACATCAGCGGGTCCTCCGTTTTGGTTGCCAGGTCAAGGGCATCAAGGCTCCAGCGCACCGATTCGGGATAGTTGCCCAGGTAATGAAAAGCAGCTCCCCGGGCAAAATAAATCTTAACCAGCCAGCTTAAATCTTTTTCGGGATGTGCATATTTCAAAGCCTCCTCTGCAAGTAACAGGCTTCTTTCCGGGTTTTTCTGGCGAAAAAAGTATGCCAGTTCGGCAAGAGCTTCTGACTTTGCAGCAGGGTCCGGACTTTGTGCCTGTTTCAGCAAAGCACTTGTATCAACCGCATCGGGAGAATAATAAAGTTGTGCAACCGCCCCGGTCCCTGAAATCAGACTCCACAACGCAAAGATAAAGGGGAGTAAACCCTGAACCTGTTTAAAACCGGGATACATGACATTATCAGCATTAATGATTTCCAATAACCGGCAGAAAGGTCAGCATTGGTCAGCGTGCATGCAGGAGAGCATAGTTCCGGTCAGCCGGCAAGATAATGAATCATTATAAAAACATAACTTTCCTCAAAAGGGGACCTGCAATACCTTCAGATTAAAAGCGGGAGCAATTCCCTTCAGATTCAGTCAGTTAGGCAGAAGGGGTTCAGATATGAGCCAGTCTTTCAAACATCTCGAGCAAGAGTTCCTTCTTCCGCGAAGCCACCGGAACCTTGTGGTCGCCTTTGATGATCACATACCCGCCATCGGCACGTTCGAATTTCTGAATGTACCTGACATTGATCAGGTATGATTTATGCACCCTGAAAAAGCCGTAATCAGCCAGCATATCCTCGTAGTCGCGCAGTATGGCGGAAGCGGTTATTCTTGATCCGTCGGCCAGGTATATATTGGTATAACTCCCGTCCGACTCGCAGAAAAGAATATCCTGAATGCACAACAGATGAATGAAATCGCTGGTTTTTACGATCAGTTTTCTGGCCGTTTTATCCTGCAGCTTCAGGTGTTCGCTGAGGGCATCCAGCTGTGTGTTGAAATCGCCCTGAAAAGTTGCATCCGCTTTGCGAACTGCATCAATCAACTCGTCAGGATCAACCGGTTTTAGCAGGTAGTCAAGCGCTGAAAAACGAAATGCCCTGATGGCAAATTCATCAAAGGCGGTAATAAAAATAACCTTAAAATCAATGGGATCAAGTCTCCTGAGCAGGTCGAAGCCGGTTCCGTCTTCCATACGTATGTCCAGCAGTATCAGGTCCGGATGCGTCCTCCGGATCGCCAGTTCCCCGCTCTCAACACCATCGGCCTTTGCGACCACTTCAATATTAGGACAATACTGATGCACCAGATTCTCAAGGGTCTGGCGCATGTGTGCTTCATCGTCAATAATGACGGTCCTCAGCATATCCAATCCATATTTTTTTTTAAAGATAAGCATTATTGTGCTGATTTACAAATTTTCAGCTCATTATCATTCCCCGGCGACCCATGCAAACGAATGCCCGCCATCCAAGCCGGGGTTCACGAACCGGCATAGAAAAAAACCTTCCCAACCTATGCCTGCAGCCACGAACTACCCTATTTTCCATATCCCCGCTTCCGGTTGAGAAGGTTTATTTCAAAAAAATCAGTGTACTGACCAGCAAGGCTTCTCCGAAGATCCTGCATTTGAGTCAGCTAACTGTCAGTTCCGCACGAGAAGCCTGTTAATGGCTCTGCCTTCTGCTGTAATACGGCAATTATAGACACCTCTTGCAAGCTGACCAGGATTGTAGCTTAGCTTCTGAATGCCCCTGCTGCAGTTTTGTTCAAAAGGCAATGCAACCAGCCTGCCCGAGAGGTCATACAATTCTATTACAACCTTTCCGGCATTTTTCAGTTCAAAATCAATCCTTATCACTTCCGAAGAAGGATTCGGATAGATAATCAGTCCGTCATCCGCGCTTGCCACAGGAGTTTCATAACCGGTTGACAACAGGTACTCATAGGCGCCGATGTCTATCCGGCCATCTCCAATCCTGATATTTCCGCAAAGGCAAACGTCAGGCAGGTATTCATGGCAAAACCATGCAGAGGTATCCGGTGTTCCGGCATTCCAGCAAGGTGAACTGTTATTGCCTAGGGCATAAGGAAATTCACCCTCCCCGGTAAATTGCGGGTCCCGTTCAATATTGAATAAGTAATCGCCATTAAAATGAGCACCGCCGAAACCTCCGAATCCTGCTGAACCAAGCTGAATATCGCAATAATAAAATCCCGGATGCGAACCGGCAGTACCCAGGTAGACTTCTTTACCAAAATTTGCAGAATTGTTCCAGAGGATTGAATTGATAATAAACGGATTAGAGCCAAAGGTACAATGCAGGGCGCCCCCGCGGTCAGCGGTATTCTCTGCAAATGTACAATTCGTAAACAGGCCGTCCCCGTTCATTCTGAATGAAACGGCACCACCTGCCTCGGCCTGATTACGGGCAAAGAGACAATTTGAAATAACAGGCTTACTGTCAATACTGACAGTTATTGCGCCTCCTTCTTCAGCGACATTGTCAAGAAATTCGCAGTTCTGAATTAAAGGTTTTGAATTAATCATTGCTAAGGCGCCGCCCACAGGAATATATCCGAGAGGATTGAAATCAGCATGGTTGTTCCTGAACAATGTATTGGTGATGCTGAGTTTACTGTAGTCGCTCATCCGAAATGCACCGCCGCAGTTGTAGGGAGTTTCCCCCTGTGCCTGCGAATGTTCAAAAATACAATGGTCAAATTTTGATGAGTCATTGGATTCCGGGGGGGAGGCAAACTGAACTCCACCCCAATAAAACAGCGGATTTGAACGGGTGAAGACGACCGGTTGTCCGGCAACACCACCTGCAACAATACTCCCCTGTACATCGAAATGTAACTGCCCTCTTACTTTAATCTCCACCCCCGGCTCAATCGTGAGCACCGAGCCATTCTCAATCATCACATGGTCATCAATAAAGTAAGGGGAATGATCGGCAGTCCATATGCCACTGACAGGGCTTGCGGAAATGAAAGTAGCCTTGTTATGCTCACCCGTCAGGCTGGCTGATACTACTTCCCACAGTCCGCCAGAGCGCCCGTTGGCATTAAATTCGCTACCGGGGAGGCGGATCAGGCAGGATGTTTTCAGCAACAGATAATGACTGCCAATATCTTTCATCATAGACCGGGCTACCAGGCCTGCCTGTTCTGATACTGAGATATTGTAAACCGGAGAAAATGACGATTTACAGGTCCAGTCGTTAGTGTACTCCACGATTTGGTTGGTATCGGCCAGCATGACAAGAATGGGCTCACCACTAAGTTCAATCACCAGATAATTGTTGTAAAAATTGCTCCAGTGGTGTGATCCGGAGTACCCCCAGTCATTCCCAAAGATATCAGGGCCGAGGCTTGAGAGGCCGGTTTTTACTTTCAGGTCACTGGTCAGGTATCCGCAACGCATAAGCTGCAATTGTGTATTTCTAAAGCCGGTATATCCTTCAGTGAAGTGGGCAAAAGCGGCACCGCTGTGGGGGTCTATACCGCCATAATCGCGTGAAGCCGTGTAATAGAAGAAATTATTGTGCCCGACACCCTGAGGCTCAGGACCGGAACCATCGGCATTCCAGCCTGCCAGTCCCTCATGATCGTTTGCAAGTCCGATAAGCGGCATTTCAGGTTTCCCTCTTTCAAAGTAACCGGAAATATTGAACCTGCCACCAGTGCGGCCATTACCACTTAAACCGGAGTGGAAATCAATGGAAGTACCAATGAATCTTAATTCATCTTTACCCAGGTCTGCAAGAAAAGCCTGAGCAATCTCCCTGAAGTTTGCGGGACCAGCTCCGGAAATATCCCTGACGGGTGCATATCCTGATTCACTCGCCCTTTGACCAGAATACTGATTAACAATCAACATGTTGTAATCAAGAATTAAATTCAGTATCCCATGGCCATCCACCAGAATAATCAGGTGGGCATGATAATAATTTGAAAACGAGTTACCGTCAATAGAAAACCAGTCCAGTCCTTCGATGTCATCGCCCAGGTCTGACAATGTACATTTAACCTGTACATCAGCCAGTGTATAGTTATATTGCAACAGCTTTTCATAAAACTGCGGGAATCCCCTGATGTTCGTTAAATGTGCCATTGCTGAACCGGGGTTGGGGTTTATTCCGTTGTAATCAGCGGATGCACAATAGTAATACCAGGCGCCTGACTCAGAAATGTGGCCGGTGGCGGCCGGTTCAGGACCGGTTCCATCGGCATTCCAGGCATAAATACCCTCATTTTGCTCCACCAGGCCCTGCATGAAAATCTGCGCATAACCTGCTCCTGTAAAACACATTAAAGCGCAGCCGATAAAAATCAAACGTAACTTTTTGCTCATGGTAACCTCCTTTTTTTATGGGTTTACAGTTAAAATGATTATAAAGTTAGCCTGTATAAAAAGGGGAGTTGAACACGATTTATCAATGCCGGGGCCGGATTTATATTCGCCCGGATTTGACCAATAAACGCAACGAAATCCTGATTCAGCGGACCGTATTACAATGAAAAACTGCTTCAGTGAAAGGATAATCCTTTTCAATGAAGCAGTTTGAAGCATCGGATTATCCGGCCTATTAATTACCGCCATTTTGTTTCTCTGCAATTCTCCGGCCTCCGGAGAGAGCAGATAAGTGCCCGGCCGTAATGAAGAAATATCAGCAATTACTTTATGCATACCTGCAATCATCTTTTTTAATTGATTACCGGCAATTTTACTTATCCGACAACTCAACCGGAAAAATATTGCTCACACCTGTTAAAACATATAGCCAATCCGACATTTGCATGGCTGCTTAACCGGCTGCTTTCAGCATAAAAACAGTTTTCAGGAGGCAATCTTCATGCGGGCCTCACCGCTGAAACTGTTTAAACAACCTTAAAGAGCAATCCTATTGTAAATAGAATCATCACAGGAATCAAGCAAACATCCGGTCTGTCTGCAAAAACATATAATTTACCCGCACACCGGTGAAAATACCTGCATGCAACATCGTCTATCAATCCGGATTCACAATTCCGGTTCCCTTGTTTGAATTATCACTTTTTTTTCTTATATTGCGGAAAACAAAACCAGTGAAATCATGAAAAAGGTGACAACATTATTATTCACGATCCTGATTTGTACTAACCTGCCGGCCCAGCAGAAAGGGGATACTGTCAGATTGTGGACGATCTATCCGGGTTATGTCATTACACTTGAAAACGATACGATTCACGGCTTTATCAAGCTCAACAACTATATCGACAACCAGCGGAAAGCATTGTTTTACAACAATCCGGACGATGAAGAATATGCTGTCAGGTATAAGCCCAAAGACATTAAAGCCTATAAAGTGGGGCCCAGATATTATGAGAGTTTTAAATTCTGGCCGGAAACCGCTGCCAGGGGGGTGCATTTTTTTCTCAGGTTAATTGAAGGTCCGGTCACTTACTACAAGTGGTACTATGAGTCACCGGAAGATTCGAAAAAACGGATTGTGGTGGATGAGGAAAAACAAAAGATCACTAAAATTGACCTGAGTTTCAGTGAGGAGAAACTATACACTGAATCCATCTGCATAAAAAACGGCGGTGAACCGGAGAAGCTCAGTACCCTGAATTTCAAAAAAACCATGAGTAAGTACCTGGAGGACTATCCTGAACTGTCCGCAAAGGTAGCCGGCAAGCAGGAAGGATACAGGGCCTGGGATATCGAAAAGATTATCAGAGAATACAATGAGTGGTATACTAAGAATCACAGGTAGTAAATCCTTGATAATTCGGGCAGAATACGGCGGGGGTTCCTGAAGCGGCGGCAACGGATCATGCCAGGGTAAGGCCACCGCTGCATTCCGGAACAGCCTTATAACGAAAATTCATACATCCGGCCAATGGCCTGTAACAGGAACCACGAAGCAATCGCCGGCCGGCATGACTTTATGTCCAGGTTTACCCATAAGCATTCATCCCAGAATTCATTTATAAATATCTGTGTTAAAAAGGCCTCCTTATGCATCTATAACAGATTTACATTTTTAACTTTGTGTAAAATTGTGTTCTATGATTCCTGTTACCGACCGTGTAGTTAATGCTGTTTCGCGCCGGAAAGCCATTGATCGTTTCCGTGAAAAGCAGATTATCCTGCCCACATTTGCTCAAATGCGCAATCCGGAGCTTATTCCCGGGAAGATTAAAGATTCTCTGAAAAATATTGGTCTTTGGGATCTCCATCCCCTGAACCTCTTTCGCATTACCTGGAAGAACGAACCGGTGGAAAGCGGCGGGTTGTTTGGTGGGGTCAACTTTCTGGAACTACCCACGGTACTTACGGGGGTTGATGCGAGGATTATCATGCTGATCGGCAAGTATTTCCCCACAGGGTCACATAAGGTTGGCGCGGCCTATGGTTGTCTGGCGCCCCGCATCATCAGCGGCGAGTTTGATCCTTCATATCACAAAGCGGTTTGGCCGTCTACCGGCAACTATTGCCGCGGGGGCGCTTTTGATTCGTGGCTGATGGGCGTCACCGCAGTGGCCATTCTGCCCGAGGAGATGAGCCGGGAGCGGTTTTCATGGCTTGAAGATATAGGCGCCGAAGTGATTGCCACTCCCGGATGTGAATCAAACGTAAAAGAGATCTATGATAAGTGCTGGGATATTCGAAGAAACCGGCCAGATTGCGTGATCTTCAACCAGTTTGATGAATTCGGCAATCCGGCATGGCATTACAACATCACTGCCCCGGCCATAGAAGAAGTGTATGATGCCCTGAAAACCGGCAAAAGTCAACTCGCCGCCTATGTTTCAGCCACCGGATCAGCCGGGACCATCGGTGCCGGTGACCGCCTCAAAAAACGCTTTCCGGCAATGAAAATAGTGGCTTCCGAAGCCCTGCAATGCCCCACGCTGATGCTGAACGGCTTTGGCGGACACCGCATTGAAGGCATTGGCGACAAACATGTGCCATGGGTACACAATGTCAGGAATACCGACATGGTAACAGCCATTGATGATGAGGACTGCATGCGGGTTTTCAGACTTTTCAATGAGCCGGACGGACACAAATACCTGAAATCCTGCGGTCTCGACCAGGGCATCACTGAGCAGCTTCACCTGCTGGGTATTTCAGGAATCGGGAATCTGCTGTCGGCCATAAAAACGGCCAAATATTACGAAATGAACAGGAATGATGTAGTAATTACCCTGGCCACCGACTCAGCAGATATGTACCGGTCGCGCCTGCCTGAACTGGAAGCTGAAAAAGGGCCCTACACTATGCTGCAGGCGGCTAAAGACTTCGAAAAGTGCATATACGGCCAGGCATGCAACAACCTCAGGGAACTGGGGTATTATGACCGGAAGGCCATTCATAACCTTAAATATTTCACCTGGGTGGAGCAGCAGGCCAAAGAAACCGAAGACCTGAACCGGCTTTGGTATGACCGTGAAATCTGGGAAAAACAATTCAACCAGGCGGAGAAATGGGATGAGATGATCGAAGCTTTTAACGAAGAAGCAGGCGTATTGAAAAACATGTAAACCGGACTTCAGAAACCAGTCTTGCCGGTGGTAAGAGTGCTATGCAGCTATCATGACAAGTGTGCAGCAAGGGAGTCACCCCTGAGAAGCATCAATATAACCAGAAAAATACACGCTGTATGAATTCAAAATTCAGCTATCAGTGTAACGATTGCGGCAGAGAAATTCCCGGCGAAGGCATTGTTTACCTTTGCAGCGAATGCGCCGGCAGACAAAAAGCCGGGCAACCACCTGCCGGCATCCTGAAGGTCATTTACAATCCATTGCTGCTCCGCGGACTGACATTCAAAAAACTTGAAGAAAACCGCTTTATTGACCTTCTGCCCTTCAACGATACCCGAAGTCTGCCCTTTCTGCGAACCGGCAACACCCCGTTGTACCGGATATCCGGCCGGGAAACAGCAATCAGGGGACACGAACTTTTCATTAAAGATGATTCTCAGAATCCCACATTTTCGTTCAAAGACCGCGCTTCGGCCGTGGTATCCGCTTTTGCTAAAGAGCAGGAAATCAGCACCATCGTTGCAGCCTCTACCGGCAATGCCGGTTCATCCCTTGCCGGGATGTGCGCAGCCCAGGGCCAGAAAGCCGTAATCTTTGCCCCGGCTTCGGCACCGGCAGCAAAACTTACGCAAATACTGATGTACGGGGCTGTGCTGGTTCCAGTGAATGGCAATTACGACATTGCCTTTGACCTGAGCATCGAAGCAACGAAACATTTCGGCTGGTATAACCGCAACACAGCTTATAATCCCCTGACCATCGAAGGTAAAAAGACGGCAGCTTTCGAGATTTACAGCCAGCTGGGACACCGGATTCCCGACCGCATCTTTGTCCCGGTCGGCGACGGGGTGATCATTTCCGGTATCTATAAGGGTTTTGAAGATATGCTGAAATCCGGAATCACTGACAGCATGCCGGAGATCGTTGCCGTACAGGCCGAAGGCAGCAGTAACCTGGTTGACAATATAGGAAAGAAAGAGTTCAACTATACACCCTCCTCCACCCTGGCCGACAGCATTTCGGTGGATATTCCCCGGAATTTCAGGATGGCGGAGAAATACCTGCTCCAATACAAAGGCAAAACCCTTAAAGTGAGCGATTGGCAGATCCTCGAAGCATCACGGCAACTGGCCGCGCAAACGGGCCTCTTTGCTGAACCGGCTGCTGCCGCTGCCTATGCAGGATATCTCCTGACCTGTGCAACGGGAATAACCGGGAAAGGCAGTATAAATGTCTTGCTGCTGACCGGGAGCGGGCTGAAAGACCTGAAATCAGTTCAGCCACTCCTGCATATCCCTGAAGCCGTTAGTCCTGATATTCATTCTGTTACATCCCTTCTGAAGGAAAATACCGATCTTTTATGATACGCTTTATCCTCAATGGTGCTGATGTGACTTACACCGGTAACCCGGAGAAGAAACTGCTTGATTTTCTAAGGAATGAAAAGCATATCACCTCGGTAAAGGATGGTTGTTCAGATCAGGGAGCCTGCGGTGCCTGCATGGTTGAGATCAACGGGGAAGCCAGGCTGTCGTGCCTGACCCCCATGAAAAAAGTGGACAAGACCGTTGTGAATACCCTTGAAGGCATTCCCGCCGGCATCAGGGATGTGCTTGCCCGCGCCTTTGTGGAAAAAGGCGCTGTTCAATGCGGGTTTTGCAGCCCCGGCTTTCTGATGCGCACCAGAATCCTGCTTCAGAAGAACCCCGAACCCACGCGCGAAGAGATCCGCCATGCCCTTAATCAAAACCTTTGCCGGTGCACGGGCTATGTAAAAATTGTGGATGCCATCGCGGAAGCAGCTTTAAAACTCCGTTTGGAAGAAAAAAATGAAGAACCGCCGGCATCCGCCCATGTCGGCAGCGCTTATCCCAAATATGAAGCGTTTGAAATGGCCACCGGGCAGAAAAAATTCGTCAACGACCTGTTTGTTGACGGGATGCTTTTCGGGGCGCTGCGCTTCTCCGATCATCCAAAGGCTGTCATCAAAGCAATAGACGTTCAGGAGGCAATGAAAGTCAATGGTGTTGTAAAGATATTCACCGCAAAGGACATTCCCGGAGACCGCTACACCGGATTGATTTTCAACGATTGGCCGCTGATGATTGCCGAAGGGGAAACCACCCGGTATATTGGCGATGTGCTGGCGGGGGTGGTCGCTGAATCGGAAGAAGCTGCAAGGCAGGCAGCCGCGCTGATCGAAGTCAGCTATGAAGTGCTGCCGCCCGTTACCGATCCTCAGGAAGCCATCAGGCCCGGCTCTCCCGGGGTTCATCCCGGCAAATCCAATCTGTTGGAAACCTGCAGGATTTCAAGGGGAGGTGATGCGGAAGCGGTAATCGCTGGTTCGGCCTTTGTTGCCCGCGGTATTTACCAGACCCAGCGGATAGAGCACGCCTTCCTCGAAACCGAAGCGGCACTGGCAATGCCCGAAGACAGCGGACTGCACCTGTTTTCGAACGGGCAGGGCATTTATGTTGACCGCCGTCAGGTAGCTTCACTGCTTGGCCTGAACGAGGAGAAAGTCAGGGTAACACTGGTATCTTCGGGAGGTGGCTTTGGCGGAAAAGAAGACATTACCGTGCAGGGACACGCCGCCCTTTTCGCCTGGCTGCTGAAAAAACCGGTCAGGGTTGTTCTCAGCAGGCAGGAGTCAATCCGAATGCACCCCAAACGTCACCCTGTCTATATGGACATGGCCATCGGCTGTGACCGTAACGGTCTGCTGACAGGCCTGAGACTCAATGCCATCGGCGATACCGGGGCCTATGCCTCCGTTGGTACCAAAGTGATGGAAAGGGTGGCCGGTCATGCCTCGGGGGCTTATCATATCCCCTGCGTTGAAGTGGAAGCGCTTACGGTTTATACCAACAATATCCCGTCGGGGGCCATGCGCGGCTTCGGGGCCAACCAGGTATGTTTTGCCCTGGAAGGCTGCATCGATGACCTATGCCGGCAGGGCGGGTTCGACCGCTGGCAGTTCAGGTTCAACAACGCCCTGACCGAAGGCCGGATGACTGCCACCGGGCAGATACTCCGAGGAGGTGTTGGCGTACGCGCTACCCTGGAAGCGATTAAGCCGTTTTACGACAAAGCCCGGTTCAAAGGCCTTGCGTGCGGCATCAAGAACAGCGGCGTGGGCAACGGCATGACCGATTTCAGCGATGTTATCATTGAAATTGTTTCGGAAAACAAGGTACGTCTTTTGCACGGCTGGACGGAAATGGGACAGGGCGTACATACCCTGGCCACTCAGATGCTGTTTGAAGAAACCGGCATCCCGCCTGCCATCGTTGAAGTGGTAGTCGACAGTAAAGCGGGGATCCCCACAGGTATGACCACCTCCTCCCGCGCCACCGCCCTCTTGGGCAATGCCATTCTGGATGCAGCGCAACGGATCAGGAAAGACCTTGAAAGTCATCAGCTGAAAGACCTTGCAGGGAAAAGTTATTACGGCAACTACACCTGCGACTGGACCAACAAACCGGGAGACAATGCCGGGGAGGTCATCACGCATTTTGCCTATGGTTATGCCAGCCAGCTTGTTGTGCTGGATGAGCATGGCAGGATTGAAACTGTTTACGCGGCCCATGACGCCGGAAAGATTATGAACCCCCGGATGTTTGAAGGACAGATAGAAGGGGCCGTGCACATGGGACTGGGATACGCCCTCTCGGAAGACCTGCCGATGACAGGCGGACATCTGGTTTCCGAAGGAATGCGCGACCTGAAAATTCTCCGTGCCAGGGACATGCCTGAAATCGTCGTTTTAGGGGTGGAAGTTAAAGATCCCGTCGGGCCTTACGGTGCTAAAGGACTGGGTGAAATAGGACTGGTTCCTACCGCCGCCGCGGTTGCAAACGCACTATGTGATTTCGACGGGAAACGGAGGTTTTCTTTGCCGCTTGACAGAGAATCCAAAAATTCACCACAATAGATTGCATTGACATAGAATTCTATGTGTCCTATTGTGCCTATGTGGTAAAAAAACTTTAAAAACTCAAGCATGCGGGAAGAAAGGCTCTCCCGGATTACTGACAGAAAAGCTGAAATTTCACCACAATAGACACAATAGGTCACAATAGTTCTTAAATTTTGTCGCCCTATTCGCGGAAAATGGCCGGGACATGGTAAAAAAAACTTAAAAACTGAAGGATGCGGGAAGGAAGGTGCTCCCGGATTACTGACGGAAAAACTGAATTTCACCACAACAGTTCTTAAATCCTGCTCGTCCTTTTCCCGGCAAAATTGGTGGAACAGACCTTGCCTGTGTGGTAACATATAAACTTCAATCATTGAATCATGGCTGTCTTATTAACAAACGGAACCTACATCGATCCGGTAACGCTCAGCTTCACCAGAACCCATATTCTGGCTGGTGAAGGTGCTGAGGAAGGGATCAGTTTTTTGGATGAAATACCGGTCGTTAACAACCACCCTGTTCTTGACTGCTCCGGCAGATACATCACGCAGGCCTTTGCCAATGGCCACCACCATGCCTACTCTGCACTTGCCCGCGGCATGAGGGCGCCAAGGAAAACCCCGGCTGACTTCAACGAAATTCTCCAATACATCTGGTGGACCCTCGACAAATCCCTGGATGAAGATATGATCCGCTCCAGCGCGCTGGTGACCGCCCTGGCCTGTGCAAAAAACGGGGTAACCTTTGTCATCGATCATCACGCATCACCCTTTGCGGTGGAAGGAAGCCTTGAAATCATCGCGGAAGCCTTTGAGTCCGTGGGGCTGGGCCATTTGCTTTGCTACGAGATCTCCGACCGTGACGGAATGGAAATTGCCCGGAAAGGACTCAGGGAAACCGAAACATACCTTTCCCGCAGGCAGGGCCTGATCGGTTTGCATGCTTCCTTCACCGTCGGCAATGAAACCCTGAGACAGGCAGTTGACCTTGCCCGGCAAATGAATTCAGGCATTCATATGCATGTGGCCGAAGATATATCAGATGAAAACCACTGTCTGGAAAACTACCATACCTGGGTGATAGACCGGCTGGCTCAGGCCGGAGTCCTTGATTTCCCGAAAACCATACTTGCACACTGTCTGCATCTTGACGAATACGAGCGGCGGCAACTCTCCGGTTCACCGGTCTGGGTGGTGCAGAATATGGAAAGCAACCTAAATAATTCAGTGGGATTATTCAATTCAAAAGGTCTTGGCGACCGCATTATGTTTGGCACCGACGGCATGCACAGCGATATGCTGCGCAGCGCCAAAGCAGCCTTTTTTTCGGGAAAGAACCACGAAAACATCGACTATGCCGAAACCTACCGGCGCTTCAGAAATGTTGGTAATTACCTGAAAGAAAACGGATTTACTGGTTACAGGGAGAATAATCTGGTAGTAATTGACTACGATTCCCCCACCCCTTTTAACCAGGAAAATTTTTACGGTCACTTCCTTTTCGGCCTGGAATCCAAACATATACAACATGTGATTGCACAGGGAAAACTGATTGTCAGAAACGGTCAGGTGATTACGGTTAATGAAGGTGAAATACTTGAGGAAGCGCGCAGACAAGCCGACAGGCTATGGAAAAAGATGCAGCAAAGCTGACGAAAGGGCTCTTTTATCACGGCCGGGCCATTTTTCCAAAGGATTACCATTCTCTCTTTAAAACTGCCTAACCAGTCTTCTTACTTAATGACTTTTCAGGTCTTCTGCACCATTCTGGGATTTCCGTGATTCAGTGTGCGGATGACTCAGGCGAGACCCGTCTAAGTCAGTCACTTTCAGTTGGAAATTTCATGCAAACAAAAAAAATCATCTTCCTGATTTCCTGATTATTCAACCCACCTCCAGGTTACCTTTGCGCTCAGATGTTATTCTTTTTTATAAAATTTACTTCTTTCAATTAACGAATCAGTGCTTTTCCTGAGGAATTTAATGGCATTCATCAGGCACCTGACACTCAACAAAAACACGGGGCATGCTGTTTAACAAACGTAAGAGCGCTGCATGAATAAAAAATCATTGAAAACCCGGGAAAATCCCTTGTTAAATGGTTTATCCTCAGTATGTTTATCAGCTGAAAGAAAACCGTAGGAAAATTACTATTACACTGTAAATCAAATATATAATAATTCAACCACCAACAACCAACCGAATAAAACACACTGGAAATGGAAAAAGTGAACGGCAAAAACATCCTTGGCATCAACGGAGCCGGGCGTATTGGAAAACTAACCCTGTGGAACCACATCCTGAATAAGCACTTTGGAGGTATTGTGGTAAATGTGGGTCGCGGGGTCGGGAAAAACCTGGAAGCATTGCTCCACAATATAGAGAACGACTCCACTTATGGCTCGCTCAGCAGATTCCTTTATGGCCATTCCGGAAAGCAATGTGAAATCCGTATCATTGACAGCGATCAGAACCTCGTGGAGATCGACGGCATGCCGGTTCAGTTCCTGCAGCAGGCACGCAACCCGCGCGACATTAGCTGGCCGGCGCACAACGTAAGGCTGGTGGTTGACTGCACCGGAGCGTTTCTCGATCCCACCCTGCCCGCCGATCATTCCAAAGGCAGTCTGCGCGGTCACCTGGAAGCCGGGGCTGAAAAGGTTATCGCCAGCGCCCCCTTCAAAATCAAGGATTCCACCCAGAAAATGCCGGCCGATGCCTCCATGATGGTATACGGGATCAACCACCTTGATTTTGACGCGCGCAAGCATCACATTATCTCTGCAGCCAGTTGCACCACCACGGGACTTTCGCATATGATCAAGCCCCTGCTCGAAACCCCGGAGACCTCTACCATCCTGACTGCTTCCATGTCCACCATTCATGCCAGTACCAGCACCCAGAGCATCCTCGACTCGGTGCCCTCCACCGGCACCTCCGATTTGCGGAAAAGCCGTTCGGTGTTCAACAACATCATTATCACCTCAACAGGGGCAGCCAAAGCACTCGAAAAAATATTGCCTGAAGTGCAAAAAATCGGCTTTATGGCCGACTCTGTGCGCATACCTACCAATACAGCCAGCCTTATTATCCTGAACATTACTTTCCACTCCCCCATCAATGATATTGGAGAGCCCGTAGTAACCCGCGAATTCCTGAACCAGATTTACCTGCAAGCTGCCAATGGACCGCTTGCCGGAATGCTGGAGTTCAGCGAAAAACAAAATGTCTCCGCAGATATGATCGGCCGCCGTGCCGCTGTAGTGATTGAAGGGATCGAGACCCATACCCGCACCGGTTTTATGGCGCTGAACCCCGACCTTCTCAGAAGCTTCGGCGTTGAGCTTACGCAGGATATCATGATCCCTGTCTGTCACGCTAAAATATTCGGCTGGTACGACAATGAATTCGGCAGCTATGTGAACATGCTGGGCAAGCTTACCACCTACGTGGACATGAAAATGTAATTGGATTCAGGTCTTCTTTTTTTGCAATTACTTTACCTTGCAAGGCGGACGTCCACATCCGTGCTTACCCGTCCTGTTTGCAGCCCGGGCATGCATCTTGCTTGTCCCGCCCGGGTATGCATGTCTGTACTCTGTATGCTAATCGTATAATTTGAAAGCTTTACCCATATTTGCTTTTTCTACTTTTTGCTTGACCAAAAAGTAGCAAAAAGTCAAGGCTTCCCAAAAATGGCTAAAAACAGGCGAGCTTTTTGGCAGGAAGAAACGAAGGTTGTTACATTCTTCCTCTTCTTGAAACCGATGTACAAAAATCACCTGTGCAACGCCCACCATCATCGCAGGCGTTTCTTCCCTATTTCGCGCTGCCTGTTTTCTTAACGCCATTTTTGGAAGGCCGGTCCCAAATAAACCTGTCAGCGCGGACATCCACATCCGTGCTCATCCTGCTTTTCCCGCCAGATTAAGTTACCTGCTGAACATGTAGGTCTGTGCTCTGTCAGCAAATCATATAATCCAGCCAGCGCGGACGTCCACATCCGTGCTTATCCGTCCTGTTTGCAGCCCGGGCATGCATCTTGCTTGTCCCGCCCGGGTATGCATGTCTGTACTCTGTATGCTAATCGCATAATCTGAAAGCTATACCCATATTTGCTTTTTCTACTTTTTGCTTGACCAAAAAGTAGCAAAAAGTCAAGGCTTCCCAAAAATGACTAAAAACAGGCGAGCATTTTGGCATGAATCCTGAAAATACACCGCGCTCCGCTTGGTGTATTCGCAAAAGAGGCTGTAATCATTCTGTTTGCACATAATGAAACAGCCTCTATGCGGGATTATCCCGACTAAATCAATAAGAATATGTCCAATATTATTAGCTGGTTACAATAATAACCTATTGATTAAGTCGGGCTTAAGTAACGAAGGTTGTTACTGACTTACTTTTCTGAAGTCCTATTTACAAAAATCACCCGTGCAACGCCCACCATCATCACAAACGTTTCTTCTTTATTTTCCCGCAATAGCGGGATTAACGGTAGTAACCAACCAGTTCGCCTTTGGCTCCTGATTGATAACTACCGTTTAACTCGCTGCCTGTTTTCTTAACGTCATTTTTGGAAGGCCGGTCCCTAATTAACTTGTCAGCGCGGACGTCCACATCCGTGCTCATCCTGCTTTTTCTACCTGATGAAGAAACCAGCCGGAAAAAATTAATAAGGGCTCAGAACAAGGTTTAACCGTTATTACAATACCACCTTCCGGCTGATGAATCCCTTGTCGCTCGTGACTATGACCAGGTAAATACCGGAAGGCAAGCCCTGAGTACTTATGCTAGCCGAAGACGCTGCGCCGGTCTTCAGCTGCTTCAGCGTCTGACCGGAGAGGTTCGAAAGTTTCACCTCCGCACCTGCGGGAAGCCCGTCCAGGTGAAGCCTACCGTTGTGCACAATCGTCTGAAGAGGTTTATCTGAAGGCAATTCACCGGTTCCAAGTGTGGAGAAATGGATCAGAAACCGGTCGGGATCATCACCATCTTCTGATAAAAATGAGTAAACAGGCAATTGCGACAGGTTAACCACGGTATTTGTTTTACGGTCGGTGAGGTAGATGGTTGCCCCGGGAATGCTCCGGGTGAGTTCAATGTTGAATAAAGAAGCGCCGTTTTTCATAAATCCGAAAGGGATACACAGCAGTTCATTAATTTCAGGGAGGGTATTCAGGGCGAGGAATGCATCCCAGGTGCGCGAGTAGAACATAGGTGCGAAACCCGGCAGAAAATGCGCGTCAAAATCCTCGTCGAAACCTCCGGTAGCCCGGGGATCAAGCCGGATTATGCTCGACTGGGAAGTTTGACTTTCCATATCCCTGGCTGTGAGCATTATAAAATCTTCCTCAGCACCTTTAAGCAGCGGCGCTGTGCTGTGCACACGTGCATCGGCCGGAATGGTCAGCGTTCCGTCGCCCCTGGTGTAGATCATAAAACCATGCATGGCAGGGATAAGGCCCCCGGTCTGGACAAGAGTCAGGTAACTCCCTTCAGATGAGCTCCATAAATACATCGATGAAGGCGGAATATTTGTTTTTACCCATGAACCGGTATTCCAGTCAATTGCGCTGGCAAACGGGTTCCCTATAAGGTGAAATCCGGAAAATGCACTGTTGCTGGTATTTTCAAGGCCCGTCATGGTGACTGAACCGGTGTTGAGTACGCCTGAAAAAGTCTTTACGCCCTCCTGCTGGTATGCTGCAAAGTAACCTATACCGGGGATAAAGGTGCTGATGTTGCTGGAAGCATCTTTCTGATTCAGCCAGCAATCACTGATCCTGCTCTCGTCAAGCATCAGGAAGTCATAGTCATTATTACTTCCCGTTGGTGTCCAGCTTCCGCTGACAGGTTGAGCGGCTACCGGCGAAGACACCAGTTGCCATCCCTTTCCGTCGGATGCCCAGTCGGCTGCGGATACAAAGCGTCCGGTGGTCGCATTCAGGTTGCCTGATCCGTGAATTAGTGATCCGGTCCCGGTTTCATCAGCGGTGATCACCAATCCCTGCGCGCCTGCATCGTTAAGGAAGAGTCCCTGCACTGTGAGGATTCCCGAAGGGGATATGACAAGGCTTCCCCCCTCCTGTACGGATATTCCTTCAGGGATATGCTGACCTGTAATGGCCGAATAGATAACCGGGTAGTTCATGCATCCCCCGGGGATTATAACGATATCCCGGGCTCCCGGCAACCTCGCCGGGCTCCAGTTGCCTGCATTGCTCCAGTTTTCGGAAACACTTCCGTTCCAGGTAACATAGGATGTTGCGGGAACCTCGCGCAGCGATGGATAACCGTCGTTCGTGGCATCTGTTTGCCATACATCCGAAAAGTCGAAGCCGCTGAGGTTTGTTTGCGATTTCATCTGCACTGTAGTGAGCCCCTTGCCGGCAGCGGAAGCCGGCATACCTGAGGATTGTGTATCCCAGTAAGCATTGACTGCCGTTCCGTCAGCGGCATCCCCGCTTGCAGTATTATTACCCACCAGGCCGCCAATCCCGGTAGCTCCGGTCCCGGTCACCTGGCCCGTTGAATAGCAGCGTTCGATGACGCCCCGGTTTATCATGCACCCGGAAAGTCCCCCGACAGAATAAACATCCCATGTTCCGGTTTTATTTGCGGTTACCGCGCCACGGGCATACGAGTCCACAATAATCCCCTTTTGGTTGCATCCTGTCAATCCGCCGAACTTTTCCGCCTTCTGACCCGGAGCGGGCTGAACACCGGAATAAATAACATCTATATCGGCATAGCATCTCATAATTATAGGATTACCGGCACCACCCGGTGACGCAGCAACACCGTTGTTCGATCCTACCAGCCCTCCGGCTGATGCATCACCCGTTACACTGCGCTTTCCGGCCACCCCGGTAGCCGAACAGCCTTCTATCAGGGTATAGATATTTCCGGTAACGCAACCCGCCAGACTACCCGTACACCGGGCGCCGCGAACATTCACATTTACGAGATGCACATCGCGGATCACAACCGGAGCGGAAGCTGATCCTTCTCCGATATGCCCGAAAAGGCCGATATCGGAAATGGAGGGCTTGCTGATGGTAAGATTTGATATGATTCTTCCATTACCGTTGTATTGACCGGTAAACTTTCCGGACGTACCTCCGCCACCGATGGGCTCCCAATTGCTGATCGCCATCAGGTCAATATCCTGGGTCTGTATAAAGCAACTGCCCGGATAATTCCTTACATTGCCGAGATCGGAAACGGTGGCCACCTGATAAGGGCTGGCAACGGTGCCCAGGCCTCCGCTGAATTGCGCGCTTGCCCATATGGTGAGCAGCAAAAGTAAAAATGAAAGATAGAATTTTTTCATACTTCGGGGGGTATTTAAGTAATTTCAGATTAAAATGACCGAATCAATAACTTGGGATTTCTCCGTAATTTATGCTTATTACTGTCGCTTTGATGCGACGGGCAAACCAAAAAATCGACTTAAATCAGGTTATATTCAATATATTATCTCCTGAAACCCGCAAAGTAACCGGCAGAAGTCAAAAAAAAACACTTTACAGGCATAGACGTATAAATAATCAGAGATCGGAGGATCATCTGAAGCGCACCCGGAACTGCCTTCCGGAGACAGGTATTGAATGGTGAATAATCATAATCCGTTTGTACCGCAGCACAGATTGGATTATTTAAGACCATCCTTCTTCTTTTATTGAACCGTTTATGCAAATGCATCAAACATATTTTCACTGCCTGATCATCTGACACAGCAGAAAATAATCTGAAATACTGATTTTCATCCGTTTAACGACATCAGGCATAAACCCTATGCTGAGAAATTGAGCTTCAGCGGAGAATGCAGTAAAGAAATCAAGCCTGTATAATTCCCGAAAATCATTAATTTTGACCCATAATCCCGTATTAAGTTTTTAACAATGCTTAAACGATTAAGTGTTTATAATCAGCATTGCGATGAACAAACACTAATCCGGGATAATGATTCAACACCTTTGATCAGGCAAATCAAAACCAACTTTATATTTCCAGTATCATGAAAAAAGTAATTCACACCGAGAATGCCCCCAAGGCCGTAGGCCCATACAGCCAGGCTATTGAAACCAACGGAACCCTTTACATTTCAGGACAGATACCCATTGATCCGGCCACCGGGAAGATTGTGGAAGGCGGCATCAAAGAACAGACTGAACAGGTGATGAAAAATATCGGCGCCATCCTGAAGGCTGCCGGTTACAGCTATGCCGATGTGGTCAAATCTACCTGCCTGCTGTCGGATATGGACAACTTTGTGCCAATGAACGAGGTTTACGGCAAGTATTATCCCGAAAATCCTCCGGCCCGTGCTGCCTATGGCGTGGTGCGCCTTCCCCTGGGCGTGCTGGTTGAAATTGAAACCATCGCTGCACGCTGATCGCTTAAAGCAGCCTTGTCAAAGGCTTCCTTCCGGGAAGCCTTTTTAACAACCAATAAGACTGTTTAACGAATATTAATTCCATAATCGTATCTATGAAAAGATTTGCCAGCCTTCTGATCGTTTTCCTTCTTACCTTCCGCGTTGCCTATCCGGTTGAAGGCATGTGGCTTCCTTTGCTGCTGGAGCAACTGAACGAGCCTGAAATGAAAAGCATGGGCATGCGCATCAGCGCCGAAGACATTTACAGCATCAACAAATCGAGTCTGAAGGACGCCATACTGCTGTTTGGCCGCGGGTGTACGGCAGAAATCATCTCCGACGAGGGACTGATCCTCACCAACCATCACTGTGGTTACGGCCAGATACAGCGCCACAGTTCGCTTGAAAATGACTACCTGACCACCGGATTCTGGGCCATGGACCGCTCACAGGAACTGCCCAACCCCGGGCTGAGCGTCACCCTGCTGGTCCGGATGGAAGATGTGACGCGAAGGGCACTGGAAGGAGTTACGCCGGATATGAGCGAGAAAGCCAGAGAAGAGAAAATCAGGGCCAATATCGCCGGCATCGAAAAAGAAGCTGTTGAAGGAACCCACTACAATGCAAGGGTGAGACCGTTTTATTACGGAAACGAATACTACCTGTTTGTCACAGAGACATACAACGATGTTCGTCTGGTGGGAGCACCCCCTTCGAACATCGGGAAATTCGGCGGGGATACCGACAACTGGATGTGGCCAAGGCATACCGGCGACTTCTCACTCTTCCGCATCTATGTGAACAAGAACAACGAACCGGCCGATTATTCGCCCGACAATGTACCCTACCGTCCCAAAAGCCATTTGCCCATCTCGCTGAAAGGCGCCGAAAAGGGTGACTTTACCTTTGTTTTCGGATATCCGGGAACCACCCAGGAATATCTCCCCTCTTTTGCCGTGGAAATGATCACTGCTCACGAGAATCCGCCGGCCATCCGCCTGCGCGGGAAAAGATTGGATATTTTTGATAACTACATGAATCAGAGCGATCTGGTGCGGATTCAGTATTCAGCCAAGCATGCCGGGGTAGCCAATTACTGGAAAAAGATGATCGGCGAGAACCGCGGCATCAAACGTCTGGACGCCATCAGTAAGAAACAGCAGCTCGAGCAGGGCTTTATGCAGTGGGCTTCCGCCACACCTGAACGCAGCGCGCGCTATGGCCGGATTATTCCCGAATTTGAAACCATTTACAACCGCCTCACCGAACTGAGTGTGGACGAAACCTACCTGATTGAAGGGGCGCTTGGGATTGAAGCCATGCGTTTTGCATACGCATTCGGGCGCCTGGCCGGGGCAGCAAAAGATAAAAGTAAGGACGGAGCCGAAACAGAGAAAATTATTGCCCAGCTGAAACAGGCGGCAGAAGGATTCTTTAAAAACTATCACGCTCCTTTGGATCAGCGCGTTTTTGCAGCCATGATGCAGGACTGGTTTGCCCATCAGGAAACAGTCCGTATGCCTGCCGGACTGGTAAAAGCCTCCATTCCCTATGGAACAAATTATGACCGGTGGGCTTCGGATGCATTCTCGCGGAGCATTTTTGCCAATGAGGCAGCCACCATGGATTTGCTCAATGGCTTTAAGTCCAGACATGCCCGCCACATCGAAAACGACCCCCTTTATCTGCTTGCCAGGGATGTTTATCAGCATTACTTTGAGCACCTGCAGCCGGAAATGGAGAAACTTTATGCCCGCCGCGACAGCCTCCAGCGTATTTATATGCTCGGGTTGATGGAATATCAGCCCAACCGCCGTTTCTATCCGGATGCAAACTCTACCCTAAGGGTGAGTTACGGGCAGGTGGACGACTATTATCCGCGCGACGCGGTTCATTACCGCCACTACACCACCCTGGAAGGCATCATCGAGAAAGAGGATCCGGAAATCTACGATTATGTAATAGAACCGCGCCTCAAAGAGCTTTACAGGCAACGCGACTATGGCCGTTATGCTGCGCCCGACGGCACCATGCGGATTGCTTTTATCGCCAGCAACCATACCACGGGCGGCAATTCGGGCAGTCCGGTGCTGAACGCCGACGGTCACCTGATCGGGGTGAACTTCGACCGCAACTGGGAAGGCACCATGAGCGACCTGATGTACGATCCTGACCAATGCCGCAACATCAGTCTGGATATCCGTTACTGCCTGTTTATCATCGACAAGATGGCCGGCGCCGGTCACCTGGTGCAGGAAATGACCATTATAGAATAACATTGACACACTGAATAAATCTTGCAGGCCCTGATGCCGGAAAGGTCCGGTCCGGGGCCCGCTTTTTTAAATGTTGCAGCCCATGAAACACCTGTTGATTGTCATTCTGTTGTTTTTCATGCTGCCAGCCCTTCACGCCCAGCGTTCTGTCCATCAGCAGCAGTCGGAAGCCTGGGCTGAGCTGGGCGCACTCACCGATGCACAGTACGACAGCATAAATCATTTTGAAGCGTTTCCCACTGAAAAGCGCTCTGCTGCACCACTACAGAAACGGGTGTTTGGCTATCATCCTTACTGGGGGGGCAGCGCCTGGCAAAACTACCGCTGGGAGCTGCTGAGCGACCTTTGTTATTTTTCTTACGAGGTGGATCCCGCTACCGGAAACGCGCTTACCACCCGCAACTGGGAAACCGCCCCGGTGATTGACACCGCGCTTGCCCGGGGGGTGAAAGTGCACCTTTGTGTAACCCTTTTTTCAGGGCATGCCACCTTTTTTGGCAACCCCCAGGCAAGGCAGACACTGACAGGTAACCTGATCAGTATGATCCTTTCGCGGGGCGCCCATGGCATCAACCTCGATTTTGAAGCAGTTCCTTCCTCGCAACAGCAGGGACTTACCAACTATATCACGGAGCTATCAGAGGCACTGCATGCTGCCATCCCCGAAGCTGAGCTGAGTATTGCCGCACCGGCGGTAAACTGGAACAACACCTTCGACCTGCCTGCCATCACACCCTGGCTCGACCTGGTAATGATTATGGCCTACGATTATTACTGGGACGGCAGCAGCATGGCTGGTCCGGTTTCAGGTTTCTGGCCGCTCACCTCGTCATTTAATTACGGGGTGAACCGTTCACTCACCTATTACCAGTCGGCGGGGGTGCCCGTTTCAAAAATCCTGCTCGGACTTCCCTACTACGGCCGTGAGTGGCCGGTCACAGCCAATACTCTTCCGGCAAATACCACAGGCAGTGGCACTGCCATTGTATACCGAAATATACGGGCCAACAGCAGCGGTTATTACAATCCTTCCAACCTTTACTGGGACTATCGCAGTTTCAATCCATACTACAGCTATTTTGCCGGACAGTGGCGGCAATGCTTTTTCGACGATGTGCGCAGTCTGGATGCCAAGTATGACCTTGTAAACCGCAGGGACGCAGGGGGTATCGGGATCTGGGCGCTGGGATACGACAACGGTTACCCCGAGTTGTGGGACCTTATTGAGGAGAAGTTCACCAATCCGCCTGCCGGCCTCTGCAGCGACACCATTTACGACAGCGGCGGCCCCTGGTGGAGTTACGGCGCTTCGGAAGCTTACACGGAGACCATACAGTCGGCCTGGCCCGGCCCGCTGACCTTGACATTTGAAAACCTGAGCCTGGAGGCCGGCTTTGACTCCCTCTGGATTTACGACGGGAACAGCACGGCGGCTCCCTTGCTGGCCGCGCTTTCCGGCAGCGATGTTCCGCCGGCCTTGCAGTCAACCGGCAACACATTTACCCTGCGCTGGCAAAGCGACGGGCTGAACCAACGTGCCGGCTACGCCCTGACATGGAATTGTCCCACCACCGGAACAGCCATCCAGCCGGAGCCAGAAAATATCTCGCTTTATCCCAACCCTGCAGGAGAAGTGATAAGCCTGAGCGCGCCCGGGCCTTGCGAGGTAAGTCTTTTCAGTGCCGACGGCCGCCTGCTGCAGCGGACAAAGATGCGCGATCTCACAGACCGGATGGATGTCAGCCGCCTGAAGCCCGGCATTTACCTGCTGCAGTTCAGCGACGGCAAGACCAGCATTAGCCGGAGGTTTGTAAAGCTATAACCACTGTAAGTAATACGTGCCCCGCGCGAAGTCGCAAAGACGCAACGATAATGTTGTATCCCCCGTAGTTCCAGACTTCCCCGCAGGGCCTGGACGCAACAATCAAGGGACTGACCTAACAAGTTTTCTACTAACTTGTCAGGTCTTCTTTTTTTTAGATACTGATTATCCTTCGGATGCGTACGGGGGAGATTGCCACGAATGCACGAATATAAGAAATGAATCCGGATGACGCGCGCCTCCCAACGCGTGCCACGGACCTCAACGGAATAAAACCTGTATAACCTACCCCGCGCAAAGTCCCCGCCACAGCGGGGCAAGCTGCTACGACGCAAAGATTATATTGCGTCCCCGCAATTCCTGACTTCTCCACAAGGCCCGGCTACAACAATCAACGAACCGACATAACAAGTCTTCTTCCGGCTTGTCAGGCCTTCTTTCTAATGATGTTCCAATCAATGCCTGGTGATGTCAGCACAATCTGTTGACTTTCTTCTTTCTATCCGCTCAGGCCGCGGGGCCTCGCTTTCGCAACACGACTGCCTAAACTTGACCATTGCTTCATTTCATAGCATTTCATCCAATTCTTTGAAAATAGGTTTTGGAAGGTCAACTTTAGAAGGTCGCTTTTGCGAAAGCTGAAATTTTTTCGCACTGCCTTACTTTACTGGGATAACAAAGAAAACAGAGAATCCTGGAAGCCAGCCAGCGCGCGTCTTTCCCGCCAAGAGGCGGGACGTGCCACGGACCTCAACGGAATAAAGCCTGCATATCCTACCCCGCGCAAAGTCGCCACCACAGCGGGGCAAGCTGCTACGACGCAAAGATTATTTTGCGTCCCCGCATTTCCTGGCTTCCCCGCAGGTCCCGCCCACATTAATCAACGATCTGACCTAACAAATCTTCTTCCGACTTGTTAGGTCTTCTTGTCCATGCCTGACCCCTCCGCAACCTTTACGGTAATAAAAACCGCAGAGAACGCCGGGGATTTTTGCAGAGGGCCGCAGAGGCTAATCTGATTTAACAGCGGCAGGATTGCGTGCAAGTTGAATGAGTACGGACGAGACGTCAGTGCTAACGGAATCTTTGAATCTTGGAATCCTTGAATCTTGGAATCCTTACACTGAACAGAATATTATTGAACCACAATAGCCACAATAGGACACATTAGAGTAAAACTATTAAGACATTTAATTACTACATACTTCTTACTTCAGAATCTTTGAATCCTTGAATCTTGGAATCTTGGAATCCTTGAATCTTGGAACCGACCGAAGTGAACTCAGCGAGGTCAATTCTTAAATCCTTGAATCTTTGAATCCTTAAATTCTCCTCCCCCTTACATCCCCGTAGCCTGCATCAATTGCGGCACTTCCCCGTCCGTTTTATAATTTATGCTTTCTCCGCTGCCGGTAAATCCGTAAAGTTTAAAATAATACTGCGTATCCGCACTCAGGTTCTTCACCCTGAATTCTCCCATGCCATAAGGAACGGTGAAATCGGATGATCCGGAGTAGCTTTGTCCGTCAACGGGAGGAGCAATGGCATCGAAGCCTTCAGTGCTCATCCTGATCAGATACCCGTCGGGCAGCGTGGAACCGGTGGCATCGCTCCATTGCAGCAGGATGCTGTGGGCGGAAAATTCGGTGGGATAACTGCTGGGTTCAGGTAATAGCGAAGGCGCACCCACCCCCCAGATTTCATATACATAACCCGGGTTATCGATAAACGGGTTACGGTTCTGCTGAAAGGTATATACCGCGTTGTTGCGGTCAATCTCCTTTTGCGAAACCGGGTCATTGGTATGCCAGTCGCCCAGGAGATTCAGAAACCAGGTTTCATAAACGGGAAAGCTGTTGTTCTGCAGCACGACATCCGCTTCCGCCGAATTGGCATACCAGCCGTCAATCAGGTTTTCGTAGCGCGTAGCCATGTAAAAATAAGTACGCGCAAAATCACCCTTATACTCGTCAATGGGTTCGAACACAGTGCCGCTGTATCCTGAATAGCTGCACGGACCGAGCTTACTGCCATTGCCGGTGGTAATGGAGGGACTTGCCGTGGTGCCGAAAGGAAAGTTGTCCCGGATGCTGTTCACCCTGCCATCGGTGGGGTATAGTTGAAAAAGGTCGGTATACATGGGCGATGCCCCGCCAAACCAGCTCTGCGGAAAACTGTGCTCACGGTTGTAGCAGTCGCACTCGACACTGAAGCTGCCGCACTGGTCGCTCACAAAGGTAAAATTACAGTTTGAATACATGTCCCATACCTTGCCGTCCGTTCGAACATCCGTGGTTTGAAAAGCTGTCCAGAGGCCGTCGTACGAGATCACATCATGATCATTGATGATATTGTACAATGCCGTTTTTAATTGTTCACCGCTCAACCCGGCCGCGCTGCTGTAATACCCGGCAGGGGGCTGGGCAAAGAGGCCTGAACAGATAAAAACGGCCGGAAGTACAAGTCCGGACCTTATTAAAACTTTGTAAATCAACTTCATATATAGCAATATTTCTTTTATAACAGCAATGGACATCCCTGCATCCGGTTCATTAAAATTTCATGCAAAAGTAATCCCAAATCCAATACTTTGTCAAGTAAATGAAGATGATTACAAGGAACTGACCGGTAGCCATGAAAAAGTGCAACATCCATACTGACGGGTGGCAGAAAACAGAAAATAGCTACGAATGCACGGAACATTCAATGCTGGCATGCGTCTTGCGAAAGGCTCCGGCGCTTGCCACAATCCGTGCGATGTGAACAGTAAAACCGCAATAGCACACAATAGATCAAAACCATAGAAGGTCAGCGCGCGTCTTTCCCGCCAAGAGGCGGGACGTGCCACGGACCTCAAAAGAATAAAACCTGCATAACCTACTTCACGCAAAGTCGCAAAGACGCAATGATTATTTTGTGTCCCCGCAATTCCTGGCTTCCCCGCAGGTCCCGCCCACATAAATCAACGATCTGACCTAACAAGTCTTCTTCCGGCTTGTCAGGCCTTCTTTCTACTGATGTTCCAATCAATGCCTGGTGATGTCAGCACAATCTGTTGACTTTCTTCTTTTTGTCCGCTCAGGCCGCGGGGCCTCGCTTTCGCAACACGACTGCCTAAACTTGACCATTGCTTCATTTCATAGCATTTCATCCAATTCTTTGAAAATAGGTTTTGGAAGGTCAACTTTAGAAGGTCGCTTTTGCGAAAGCTGAAATTTTTTCGCACTGCCTTACTTTACTGGGATAACAAAGAAAACAGAGAATCCTGGAAGCCAGCCAGCTCGCGTCTTCTCGCTAAGAGGCGGGACAGGCTCCAACACGCGTGCTACCGGCATTAATCACCTCATCTGTCCTTCGGACATCTTCTCCTGACTTCGACTTCGCTCAGTCACCACAAGGAGAAGAACCAACCATCCAGGCCTTTCTCTTTAATTCCTTTCAAATGACTCTTACACTTGTCAGATAGATAGAAGATTAACGTGCGTCTTTCCTGCCAAGAGGCGGGACGTGCCACGGACCTCAAAAGAATAAAATCTGCATAACCTACTTCGCGCAAAGTCGCAAAGACGCAATGACTATTTTGTGTCCCCGCAATTCCTGACTTCTCCACAAGGCCCGGCTAAAACAATCAACGAACCGACCTAACAAGTCTTTTTCCGGCTTGTCAGGTCTTCTTGTCCATGCCTAACCCCTCTGCGACCTTTTCGGTAAAAAAACCGCGGAGAACGCAGAGGTTTTCGCAGAGGGCCGCAGAGGCTAATCTGATTAAACAGCGGCAGGAATGGGTGTAATTTGGATGAGCAAGGACGAGCGGTCCGCGCCAACGGTATCTTTAAATTCTTGCCCCCCACGAACAGAATTGAATTCTTGAACCGACCGTAGGGAGCTCAGCGAAGCTAATCCTTGAATCTTTGAATTCTTGAATTCTTGAATCCTTAAACCTAACAGAGTGCGATTGAACCACAATAGCCACAATAGGGCACAATAGGCCACATCCTGTCCCGGCCATCTTGCCGGTAACAGATTCATTACATTTTCATATTTCCATATTAGCCCATTTCATAGCAACCTGAACCCCGCAGTTGCGGGACTCCCCCGTCGAAGTAACGGGGCAAGCTGCTTCGCTACGCCCCTGAACACTCTGACCTTCGGAATTTCTAAAACCTGATTTTAAATTTCTAAACAGATTGATCTTTTGTAATATAAGCGCTAATTATGCATCATAATTCCCGGATCTCATTTTCACGACATGTCCCGCTTGAGGAAGGATTTACACATTTCCATATTTGCACATTAGCATATTTTCACATTGCAACATTACGAAGCACTTGAACACCTGAACCCCCGAACACCTGAACCCCCGAACCCCCGAACACCTGAACACCTGAGTACCTGAGCACCTGAGCACCTGAACACCCTGACCTGCGGAATTTCTAAAACCTAATTTTAATTTCTAAACAGATTGATCTTTTGTAATATAAGCGTTAATTATGCATCATAATTCCCGGATCTCATTTTCACGACATGTCCCGCTTGAGGAAGGATTTAAACATTTCCATATTTGCACATTTGCATATTTTCACATTGCAACATTGCGTAGCACATGAACACTTGAACACTTGAACACTTGAACACCTGAACACCTGAACACCTGAGTACCTGAGTACCTGAGCCCCTGAACACTCTGACCTCCGGAATTTCTAAAACCTGATTCTTAATTTCTAAACAGATTGATCTTTTGTAATATAAGCGCTAATTATGCATCATAATTCCCGGATCTCATTTTCACGACATGTCCCGCTTGAGGAAGGATTTACACATTTCCATATTTGCACTTTTGCATATTTGCATATTTTCACATTGCAACATTGCGAAGCACTTGAACACCTGAACCCCCGAACACATGAACACCAGAACATTACCGATTCAACAGGTGGACCGGACATTGTTTTCATTTATCTTTGTGAAAGTCCCTGATTAATGAAACATGAAAATCCTTTTCCCGGCACTGGTGATCCTGGCTTTATGCATAGGCAACTCACCCGCAGAAGCCCAGGTTCACACTACTTATCTCTGGCATCTTGAACAACCCGTCTATTGGCCGGAGGCAAGCGGGTGGAATTCCTATGAGTATCAGAAAGTCTGGGAATCTCAGTATCTGAAATGGAACAACGGCAACTGGTATCCCGACGGACAGCAGCATCCGCTGAACAATCTCCAGGAAATATTCAGCAACGAGGATCGTAAGGCCGTTTATCAGTACCGTGCCAAAGACGCGGTGCAATCGCTGCTGGGATTGCCGGAGGCCGGTGCACAGGTTAACTACTCGGGTTGCCTGATGGAAAATGTGAACAGCCTGGCTTCCGCAGGTCAGTGGGGTTATTATAGCGGCTGGCAGAACTCCTTTATCACCGCGAGGGGTTGGAACACCCCGGCAGGCAAGCCGCGGATGGACATCACCGCCTTTACCATGAACCATGCCTTGTCGCCGCTGTTGAGCGATAAAATGCTCAGAAGGCAGATACAGGTGCACCGTCATATTTATACACAGAACTTCGGTCAGTCACCGGTTTATTCAAAAGGCTACTGGCCTGCCGAATGCTCATTCAGTGTGCGCAACATCAAAGCGCTGGTGGAAGAAGGGATTGAATGGACGGTAGTCGCCAGCAGCCATCTGGCCCGCACCCTGAACGATTATCCCCTGCAGTTCGGCACTTCCGGATGCAACATTGATCCCCCCAACAGGGCAGATAAAGTCCCGGAAAACGGCAACCACTGGTGGAGCGGACAGATCGACGGCAGGGGCGGGACCTTTGCTGCCCCTTTTTGCTACCAGGCGCACAAGGCAAAATATGTTGATCCGGAGACCGGCAATGAATACAAAATTACCGTTGTGCCCATGGATGACCTGCTTAGTTATAAAAACGGCTACGCAACCATGGGAACCGGGGAGATAGACAACCACATCGCTCCATACGATGACCCCGACCGGCCCTCGCTGGTCCTGCTGGCCCACGATGGCGACAATGCCTGGGGAGGGGGTTACGACTATTACACCAATTCGGTGCCCGGATTTGCTTATGAAGCTGTATCAAAAGGTTATGTTCCCACCACCATACAGCAATTTCTTCACAATCACCCCGTTCCGGATGATGCAGTAGTGCATGTGGAGGACGGCTCCTGGGTAAATGCCGAAAACGACTGGGGCCACCCGCAGTTCATCAATTGGCTTTGGCCGATGTACACCTCAACTTTCCGGTTTAATCCACAGGGATGGACCGAGGATGCCCGAAACTGGGCGGTACTGGTGGCTGCCGAGAACCGGGTGCAGATGGCCGAAGACCTTACCGGAACCCTGTCGATCGCGCGCATCGCTGAGCCAGGCGTTCAGTCAAATCAGGCCGAAAGAGCCTGGCACCACCTGCTCCCCGCCTACAACAGTGGATATATGTACTATGGCGCTTCCCTCGACATGGAAGTAAAACAGACCCTGGCCTGTAACATCGCCTGCGGCTTCGCCGATCAGGTCATCAATGCGAATCAGGGAACTGACAACACCCCGCCGACCGTCTTTATCCCGCAAAGGTTTCCCCATAACCCCGGAGGCACGGGATTCGGCCCGGTTTACGGCTATCAGCAGTTTCAGAATGCTTCTGATTTCCATGTGTGGACATTCGCCTACGATGTTTCGGGCATACAGTCGGCCGTGCTGAAATACCGGCAGGATACCGACGGACTGAATCCGCTTGATAATAACGACAACGAAACCTATGCCGGCGGACCGGGCGTGCAGCCATGGCAGCAAACAACAATGACTTACCGCAACTTTCCGGCCGGGAATGTAACAGGAAATCCGGAACTGAACTTCTTTATCATGCCCGACTACATCGCCGGACAGTACTATGCGGAAATCGCGGGATTCTCAGAAACCCTGATCGATTACTATGTGGAAATAACCGACAATCATGGAAATATCACCCGCACGCCCATACAACACGTTTATGTGGGCGCTTCCAACCCGGGAGGCGGACAAACCGGAGTGTTCTGGATGCCGGAAAATCCTACCCTGAACGATGTCATCACCATCACGGAAACCGGTCAGCAAACCGGGGCAAAACTGCACTGGGGAGTAACCGTTAACGGCAATACCTGGCAAACACCTCACGCATCCTACTGGCCGGCTGGCTCTTACCTGTTCAACGGATCAGGCCCTGCCATTGAATCGGCCATGGAGGGCCCCGATGATGAAGGAAACCTGACTATTACCCTGGGGCCTTTCAACAATCCCGGGCAGGAAGTTACCTCCCTGGATTTTGTGATCCATTACAACAACAATACATGGAACAACAACAACGGCGCCGATTTCCATATACCAATCAATAACAGTCCGACATCGGTAACCCGCCCTGAAGATGTAAAATTAAGCCTCTGGCCTGTGCCCGCCGAAAACACACTTTGCGTGGGGCTTTCACAGGAATTTTCGAAAAAACATTTTATTCAGATACTATCCATGAGCGGTCAGGTCAGGCTCACCGAAGCCGTCACCCGCGAAAACCTCTGTCTGAATGTGTCCTTTCTGACGCCGGGAGTTTATACCCTGCTGATTGTCAATCACGAAGGCGCCGTAGCTGCTTCACGGAAGTTCATCAGAAAATAGGCAGTGGCTGCCTGAATCCTTCAAATGACAAAAAGTATTGACAAAAAAGTTGAAAAAAAATAAATTTGTAAAAAATGTCCTTACTGAACCTGACTTCAGGTTTTGTTTTGTAAAGAATTCCTGAAATATTAATCTGACATTAAATGTGCCTTGAACAGTAATTTAATTAAAACCAGAAGAATATGAAAAACACCTTACGCACCGGAATGCTGCTGAATTTTATATTGATGGCTTTTATGCTGACAATCTCCCAAAAGGAAGCACAGTCACAGATTTATGAACCCGAAGGGCTGAATATGCCCGGAAACTGGTGTGGATGGGAGAATCCACCGGTCAACAACCCGGCTTTCGGAAATCCTAATCAGGTACCTAACGGGAGGCTGGTGAAAATCAGCACCGGACAAGCGCGCTGGCAAACCATCATCAGCACGACCATGCCGGGCGCTGATGTCGGAGGGGGAAACTACGAATTTCTTTTTACCAGTGGTCCGGTTGAAGGCAATATCTGGCAGAATAAATGGTGCAATGTCACGGTGGAGATGAATACCCTGCAGGTGTATACCAAAGAAGGAGCCAACAACAATCAGATTGTACTTGCTGACGATAAATACTACACCATGAACTGGGAAGATCTGGGCTACCAGGATACCCGCGCCATTTTTATGGTAACCAGTGCCGCGCCTGTCGAAATCACAACAGTGTCAGTTCCGTTGGATGCGTATGAAAACATGCCTGTTGTTATCGATGTGGAAACCTCGACAACCCCGGCCCCGGAGGAAATCGTTTATGTACGTTACACCACCGACAACTGGGCCACCTCGGCAGCCGTAGTTGCCGCCATGACGGGCAACACCGGCGAGGCAAGCATCCCCGGCCAGCCACTGGGGACCGAAGTTGACTATTACGCCTTAACCTCCACCATAGCCGGGCTTACCGCCGACTACGACCTCTGCACCATCAAATTCAACAACAACGGTGGCCCGAATTATTCCTACACCATCGGTACAGCGCCTGAACCTGAGATTACCTGGGCCAACCTGCAGTGGCCCGGCAGCGGCGCCATCGAAACCGGCGGGGCGTTCAACGTTTACGGACAGGCATATATCGAAGGCATTACCGGACAGGCCACCCCTGCCCCGGGGCTGAACGCATGGATAGGTTACAGTACAGCCGATACCGATCCTGCAACCTGGACAAACTGGATAACAGCCTCCCACAACGGGCCGGCAGGCAACAACGATGAATTTATGGCCGATCTGGGCGCCGCAATAACCACCGCCGGCACTTACTATTATGCCACACGGTTTCAATACAACGACGACCCCTGGGTTTACGGCGGCTTCAGCGGTGGTTTCTGGGACGGGGTGAACAATGTTTCAGGCGTACTTACGGTAACCGATCCCATTCCCGATCCCGATTTTAACTGGGTAAACCTGCAGTTTCCCGGAAGCGCCGTGATTGAACCGGGCGAAAACCTGGATATCTTTGCCCAGGCCTATATAGAAGGCGTCACCGGACAGGCTACTCCCGCGCCGGGCGTACAGGCATGGATAGGATACAGCGACAACAACACCAATCCGGCAACCTGGACAAACTGGTTTCCCGCCACTTTCAACGGCCCTTCCGGTAATAATGATGAATACCTCAGCAATCTCGGCCAGCACCTGACATCTCCGGGAACCTACTACTATGCCAGCCGCTTCCGGCTCAATACCGGCGAGTACTTTTACGGCGGCTATTCCGAAGCAGGCGGTGGTTTCTGGGACGGGACCGTCAATATATCCGGCATACTGACAGTGGAAGCGCTGCCGGTTCCTGAAATCACCTGGGCCAACCTGCAGTTTCCCGGCTCTGGTGAAATTACCGTTGGCGACAACTTTGATGTGTTCGCTCAGGTGTATATAGAAGGTATAACCGGGCTGGGCAACGCCGTTCCCGGATTACAGGCATGGATAGGCTACAGCAGCGCCAATACCAACCCTGCAGGCTGGAACAACTGGGTGCCGGCCGCTTTCAATGCTCCCTCGGGCAACAACGATGAATTTATGGCCAATATCGGCCCGGAGTTTACTGAATCCGGAACCTGGTACTATGCCGCCCGTTTCAGCTATAATGGCGGCCCTTTCCTTTACGGTGGCTATAATGAAACCGGCGGAGGATTCTGGGACGGTACAGCCAATGTTTCGGGGGCACTGACTGTTAACGAACCGCAGCAGCCTACTCCGGTGCTGTTTACACTGATTGATGGCACGGAGATTCATGACAACATTAAATTCAAAGGGGATATGACCAACTGGGATACCATCCCCATGAACCGCGACGGATTTACCTGGACGGTCACACTTGATCTGCTGCCCGGCACCTACGAGTGGGGCGCCATAGAAGCCGACGGAACAGAATTCGGCATCTGGCTGATCGATGGGGATAACCTGGTGATGAGCGTGGACGAGGGTGGAGCAGTTTCAGGTACGGTGACTTACACCACCATGATAACCAGTGCGCAAACGCTCCCCTATGGGTCCCGCATTTATCCCAATCCGGCCAATAAACTGCTCAATCTCGAAATCCCTGGACTAACCGCTTATCAGCTGATTGATATCAGCGGAAGGGTGGTGATGGATCAACCCACAGCCCTTGGGAATCAAAGGATTGATCTCTCTGAGCTTGAAAGCGGGATTTATCTGATTAAAATCCTGGCCGGGGATATCGTGTTTACTTCGAAGCTGGTGAAGTTTTAAACCCGCCCTAAACCATTCAGGTTTTAAAAACCTGAATGGTTTAGGTTTAAAAAACCTGAATGGTTTAATCAATCATCATCATGACGCACGATACCTTAACCCCCGGCTCAACCTATCATATCTACAACCGCGGAAACAACGGCGATATTACTTTCCCCGAGCCACGCAATTATGAATTTTTTCTTCGTCTGATGGAAAGGCATCTGTTGTCCTCAGCGGACATTTATGCCTATTGCCTGATGAAGAACCATTTTCACTTTGTTCTAAGGGTTAAGGATGAATCTGACCTGCCAGAGAAATTCAGAAAGAGACCGTTTCAGGCATTTTCAAATATGTTCAACGCATATGCCAAAGCCATCAATAAATCCACAGGACGGACAGGCAGCCTTTTTGAGAAGAATTATGAACGTAAGCTGATCTCTGATGAAGAATATCTGAGAAGAATAATTCTGTATGTTCATTGCAATCCGGTTCATCACAAGGTTTGTACTTATTTCAGGGATTATCCTTTCTCTTCCATTCATGAATACCTGAAAG
Organism: Lentimicrobium saccharophilum; assembly: GCF_001192835.1. NCBI lineage: Bacteria > Pseudomonadati > Bacteroidota > Bacteroidia > Bacteroidales > Lentimicrobiaceae > Lentimicrobium > Lentimicrobium saccharophilum. The sequence goes on along the minus strand of NZ_DF968182.1, from coordinate 1,031,392 downwards.
GCAAAAAAATGTTAATCAGCGACTCTTTGCCGCTTCAGTTGTTTGATAGTTTGGAGAATTTTATTGCATTGCATGAGCATTTTCAAGTCAACCATTCAGGTTTTAAAAACATCAACCCCAGCTAAAACCATTCAGGTTTTAAAAACCTGAATGGTTTAGCAAACCAACACACCCATGCCAATCAGAAGAAAAACCCCCAACCGCTTCGCCCTGCTGATTATCCAGCTGCTTTTCATCGTTCCGGCTTTCGCCCAGATCTACCCCCCCGACGGCCTGCGTATGCCCGGCTCATGGAATAACTGGGTAAACGATCCGGAGATGGGCGGGCCCTTTGATCTGCAGAAAGTAAACACCGGCACCCCGCGCTGGACCACCACCTTTCAGTATACCGGCAACCAGGGCTTCGATGCCTTCAAATTCGTCAGCACCTCGTTCGGCAACCCCTGGGGCAATCAATGGGCGGGCAACGTCTCCATGACCGTCAACAGCCTGCAGCCACTCACCTACGGAACGCCCTCCGACCCCGACAACAACATCAGCCTGGTGCAAAACCGCTGGTACACGGTGGTTTTCGAAGACTCAGGATATGCAAATACCCGGGCCATATTTATGGAGACATCCACGGAGCCGGCCGGCATAGACGGTGTGATGCAAAATCCCGTGGTGGTCAGCAGCACCGACTTGGTGGAAGTCAGCGCTTCCCTCAGCGCAATACCCTCGCCCGAAGAACATTTCTACCTCCGCTACACCACCGACAACTGGGCTACCTCGTCGCTGATTACGATGAATATCAGCGGAAGCAGCCTTACGGGAAGCATCCCCGCCCAGCCATCTCAAACTGAAGTTACGTATTATATCTTCAGCACGGTGGCGGAGAGCCCTTCCGCCGATTTTGACCTGCTGACCCTGCAAATGGCCAATAACAACGGACAGAACTACAGCTACACTGTAGATCAGGTGTTTGAATGCAATCCCACCCTCAGCCTGGTGAGCAGCGAACCGCCCTTTCCGCAGCACGATCAGGCGGTGACCGTCTATTTTAACGCCGCCTACGGCAATGGCGGACTCTTTGATTACGAAGGCGACATTTACGCCCACACCGGCGTGATTACCAACCTGAGCCAGACCACTACCGACTGGAAATATGTGAAAACCGAATGGGGCGAAAATACGCCCGAAACCAAAATGACAAGGGTTGACGACAACCTTTACAGCATCACTTTCAGCAACATCCGCGAATATTACGGGGTGCCGGCTTCAGAAGAAATCCATTACATGGCCTTCGTTTTCCGGAGCGGCGAAGAGCAGCCCGGCGGGTACTACCTGGAGCAGAAAAACGCCGACGGGTCCGATATCCTGCTGTTTGTATATCCCAACGCCCTCAATGTTAAGATCATCAACCCCACCCGAAGGGAACCACTGGCAAGTCCGAACACCGTGCTGATGGTATGCGCCGAAGCTATGCTCAACGAGCAGCTCAGCCTGTATCTTAACGAGGATGAACTGCTCAGCCTTCAGGGCAACTCCCTGGCCTGGCCGCTGGTACTTCAGGGCCTTGAGCCGGGCGCCTACTGGCTGAAAGCGGTTGCCTCAGCACAGGGCAGATCGGTCAGCGACTCCGTGCAGATCTACCTGCGTGGTCCGGTACAGGTAGAAGCCCTTCCGGAAGGTGCAAAACCCGGTATCAACTACCTTGACGGAAGCACCGTTACCCTGGTGCTGCCCGACCCGGCCGCGCAGAAACAGTTTGCCTTTGCCCCCGGCGACTACAGCAACTGGCTGCCCGATGACAATAACTACATGAAACGCACCCCCGACGGGAAACACTACTGGATAACGCTTTCCGGATTACAACCCGGGAAGGAATATGCCTATCAGTACTTTGTGGATGGACAACTGAAGCTTGCCGATGCCTACGCCGAAAAAATCCTCGACCCCTGGAACGACCGCTGGATTCCCGCTTCAACATACCCCGGCCTGAAATCTTATCCTTTCGACAAAACCACCGGAGTAGTAAGCGTTTTCCAGACCGACAAGCCGGAATATACCTGGCAGATACCGGATTTCACCCCGCCCGCCGTGCACGCCACACAAAGCGACCTGTTTATCTACGAGCTGCTGGTGCGCGACTTTGTGGAGTCGAAAAGCCTGGCCGAAGTGGAAAGCAGACTTGACTACCTGAAAAACATGGGTGTGAACGCCGTGGAGCTGATGCCGGTGATGGAGTTCGACGGCAACGAAAGCTGGGGATACGCCCCCAATTTCTTCTTTGCCGCCGATAAATTCTACGGAACGGATATATCGTACAAACAGTTTATCGACGCCTGCCATCAGCGCGGCATGGCGGTCATCCTGGATATCGTGACCAACCACGCCTACGGGCTGAACCCCATGGTGCAGATGTATTTCAGCGACGGACAGCCCTCCGCTTCCAACCCCTGGTTCAATACCGTGGCCACCCACCCCTTTAACGTGGGTTACGATTTCAATCACGAAAGTCCTTATACCCGCCAGTTTATCAAAGAGGTGTTCACTTACTGGCTGGAAGCGTTCAATGTCGACGGTTTCCGCCTCGACCTCTCGAAAGGGCTTACCCAGACGGTGAGCGGAGATGACCTCGGGCTGTGGAGCCAATACGACCAGAGCCGCATCAACATCCTTACCGATTACTACAACCACATCAAATCGGTGAATCCCGACGCCTATGTGATCCTGGAGCATCTGGCCAACAACGACGAAGAAGTGGTGCTGGCCAATACGGGCATGCTGCTGTGGAGCGCCATGCACGATCATTACAAGCAGGTGGGCATGGGGTGGCAGGAAAATTCCGACATTTCATGGGCCCATCATGCCAGCCGCGGGTACACTTACCCCAACCTGATCGACTATATGGAAAACCACGATGAGGAGCGGCTGATGTTCGAAAACCTCTCCTACGGCAATGCCTCGGCCGGGTATAACATCAAGGATACAGTCACCGCCGTGAACCATCTGAAGCAGGCCGCCGTGCTGTTTATGGGCATTCCCGGCCCCAAGATGATCTGGCAGTTCGGCGAGCTGGGCTATGACTACAGCATTTTCTACAATGGCGACCGCACGGCCGGCAAGCCCCCGCGCTGGGATTACTTCAACCATCCCGCAAGGCAGGAGTTGTACCGCGTTTACAGCGCCATGGCGGCCCTCCGCAAAAGCGATGCTTTCCGCTTCGGCAGCTTCAGCGGCGATCTTGGCGGGCTGGGCAAGCGCATCAGCATTACCCACGGTAGCATGAATGTGGTGATTGCCGCCAACATGGGCGTCAATGCCTTTGACATGGCCCCCGGCTTCCCCCATGCAGGCAACTGGTACAACTATTTCACCGGTGAGCAGGTAAACATCACCGATCCCGCGGGGCACAGTTTTAACTTCGGCCCCGGGGATTACAAGGTCTTCACCAGCGTGCAGCTGCCGCGGCCCTATTATAACCTGCATTTCACCGTGACCGATTCCGTCACCGGTGTGGCCATCGACTCGGCCATGATTATGCTGGAAGGATCAGGCATGCAATATTCTTCCATTGCCGCGCATTCCTGGTTTACCGCCGCCCCTGACACCGTGTTGCTTACGGTAACCCGGCCGGGCTATCTGCCCTATCATTTCTCCCTGAAGGTGGATACGGACATTGATTTTACTGTCAGGATGCAGCCCCTGCCCAATATCGGCATAACGGAGGCGGATGATCTGCCGGACATAAAGCTGTGGCCCAACCCCGCCGGCGAGGTGCTCAGCTGGAGCGCGCCTAAGCTATACGAAGTAAGCCTTTTCAGCGCCGATGGCCGGCTGCTGCAGCGGACAAAGATGCGCAGCCTCACACACCGGATGGATATCAGCAGCCTGAAGCCCGGAATTTACCTGCTGCAGTTCAGTGACGGTAAGACCAGTATTGGCCGGAGGTTTGTAAAGCTATAACCTCAGGGAGCAAAACGTGCTTCACAAATCCTGGCATGCATAACGTACCCCGCGTAAAGACGCGAAGAATTTCGGATTTGAACTACCGTCCCCGCAATTCCTGACTTCCACGCAGGTCCCGGCCACCACAATCATCGATCTGACCTAACAAGTTTTCTTCCAACTTGTCAGGTCTTCTTTTTTTAGTTAGCGCGCGTCTCCAGACGCGTGCCACAAACCTCAACAGAATAAAACCTGCATAACCTACCCCTCGCAAAGACTCAATGACGCAACAATAATTATATTTCTCCCGTAATTCCTGGCTTCCCCGCAGGACCTGGCCGCAACAATCAATGGGCTGACCTAACAAGTCTTCTTCCGACTTGTCAGGTCTTCTTGTCCACGCCTAACCCCTCCGCGACCTTTTCGGTAAAAAAACCGCGGAGAACGCAGAGGTTTTCGCAGAGGGCCGCAGAGGCTAATCTGATTAAACAGCGGCAGGAATGGGTGTAATTTGGATGAGCACGGACGAGACATTCCCGCTAACGGTATCTTTGAATTCTTGAACCGACCGTAGGGAGCTCAGCGAAGCTAATACTTGAATCTTTGAATCTTTGAATCCTTGAATCCTGCTGTTAGCGCGCGTCTTTCCGACACGTTCCAAGGAATTTCCACGGAGATAATTGAACCACAATAGGCACAATAGAACACAATAGAACCCGCCGGATCGACAACATTTTCAAATTTTCACATTCTTTTATTCTCAAATCATCACATTATCAAATCATCACATCACTTGGCGCGTGCCACGGACCTTTCAATGGTAAATCACGGGCCCTCGATATTGAATCTGTCCCGGTGGTCGAGCGGCGGTGGTCGAGCGGAGCCGAGACCAGCCGAGACCAACCGAGACCATCCGGCATGACCTTCCCGTGCAAAGACCCCGCCACAGCGGGGCAAGATGCAATGACGCAATGATTATTTTGCATCCCCGTAATTCCTGACTTACCCGACCCCTGACCGGGATTGTCCTTCTCCTTGAGGAGAAGGTGCCGAAGGCGGATGAGGTGAAGCCGGGCAATTCTTGAATCCTTGAATCCTTGAATCTTCTTGCCACGAATGCACGAATTTCTTGAGCCACTAAAACACGGAAACACAAAAGAACGCAAAAGATTTTTGAACACGGGCACAGAAACCAAGAACTTGAATTCTTGAATCCTTGAATCTTTGAATCATTGAATCTTTGAATCATTGAATCTTTGAATATCGGATGGTTTCGGCTCCGCTCAACCACCGAAATTAATCTTTGAATCCTTGAATTTTCTTGCCACGAATGCACGAATTTCTTGGGCCACTAAAACACGGAAACACAAAAGAACGCAAAAGATTTTTGAACACGGGCACTGAAACCAGGAGATTGAATCTTTGAATCTTTGAATCCTTGAATTCTTGAATCCTTGAATTCTTGAACCGACCGTAGGGAGCTCAGCGAAGCTAATACTTGAATCTTTGAATTCTTGAATTCTTGAATCCTTAAACCTAACAGAGTGCGATTGAACCACAATAGCCACAACTTGTCCCGGCTACTTTGCCGGGAATAGGGCACAATAGGCCACATCCTGTCCCGGCCATCTTGCCGGTAACAGATTTATTAAATTTCCATATTTACTCATTTCCACATTCTCGAATTCTCACATTCTCAAATCAACCCATCACACTCGCCCCCCGTCCCTTTTTCAGCGTCCCTCGTCCCCCCTTCAGCGTCCCTCGCCCCCCCTTCAAAAAATTCATCATTTTAATTTGCGCGGTATAATTATTTCCCTTATTTTCGTATCCTACCTGAGAAAGAGATCACTTTCGCTACAAACGGCTGACAATCAATACTTAATATTCTTAACCTTTTCTTAACACAACCCCCGGGGCTGCGTCAGGGATTTGTTATATGTTTGTAATAGTGTTCTTTGACAACTTATTTCAGGATTGACGACTGCCTGTAAACGACTTTGAATCTTTTTGCCACGAATGCACGAATTTCCTGGGCCACTGAAACACGAAAGCACAAAAGACCACAAAAGCTTTTTAAATCCCGGCACTGAACCCAGGAACTTGAATCCTTGAATTCTTGCGTAGCGAAGCGAAGTCCCGCCCCTTCGGCGGGAAATCCTTGAACCGACCGAAGGGAGCTCAGCGAAGCTAATCCTTGAATCTTTGAATCTTTGAATTTTCTTGCCACGAATGCACGAATTTCCAGGGCCACTGAAACACTAAAGCACAAAAGACCACAAAAGCTTTTTAAATCCCGGCACTGAACCCAGGAACTTGAATCCTTGAATTCTTGCGTAGCGAAGCGAAGTCCCGCCCCTTCGGCGGGAAATCTTTGAATTTTTGAATCCTTGAATCCTTGAATCATCAAATCTAACCAAATATGAAACACCTTTTACCCAAACTTAAAAACCTCGGCGCCCTCCCCGCGCTGATCACCCTTTTACTGCTGCCCGGATTGGGGTGGGGGCAGACAACCGTCTTTTCAGATGATTTTTCGACCGACCAAAGTACAACCTGGACAACAAGCGGTCAAATTGGCTCCAGTGCCTTTTCTGTTAGCAGGAGTGGTGCTGATTGGGGGGCAAGAAGAAATACAAGCCCTGCACAACTTGAAATAACCAACGATGTAGGAGCTACTGCTAATGCTACTGGCTGGGCATTTGCTTATGCAGTAACTTCCAGCTTTAGTTCACCCTATAATACAACCTTATCTTCAAATCCAGGGCTCGTAACATGGTATTTTAATATTAGACAACCAAGAACTGATCCAGCTGGATTTGGATCAGGGAGCTATGGTGCAGCTTATATACTTGCAGGTTCATCTACTACTGCATATAATGCAGGTACAGGCTATGCAATCGCATTAGGGCAATCTGGTAATATAGATGCCATAAGGCTTGTAAAATATTCAGCAGGTATAACTAGTCTTACAAATATAATTGCCTCAAATACAAGCGGATTAACTGACTTTGGCACAGAATATGTTAGCGTTAAAGTGACATATACACCTTCCTCCAATACCTGGGAGTTATTTTTACGTAATGACGGAACAACAGCATTTGCTGATCCTATGGGTGGAACTTTAGTTTCACAGGGAACAGCGGTTGATAATTCATATACATCAACTTCTTTAGCATATATGGGAGGTTATTGGCAGGGATCGACTGCAGGATCACAAACCGCTTTTTTTGATAATATAACGGTTCAAGTTACAGCGTCTGGAGCAAATACACCGCCATCAATTACAAATATTGTTCAAACCCCTGCTACAGGTGTTTTATCTTCAACCACGGTCTCCGTATCTGCTGATGTATCTGATTCTGATGGTACAGTTGAAGGAGTTGCTCTGTACTGGGGAACGAGCTCCGGGAACCTGACCAATAATATTGACATGTCTTTGGTTTCAGGCGACACTTACACAACAGATTCAGATATTCCAGCCCAGGCAGCCGGAACAACAGTTTATTATGCAGTTTATGCAATTGATGATGATGCGGATGAAGCAACATCGGAAGAGCAAAGTTATTTCGTAAACTACGATGAACCGTCAAATCATGTTACGACTTTTATTGCTGCGACCGGAACTCCGGCCTTTTCGGTAATTGATGTAGTTTGGGATGATGCTACAGGAACTGTTGTTCCAACAGGTTATCTGATTAAAGGGAGTGATGTAAGTTATGCTGCAATTTCAGCGCCTTTGGATGGCACGCCAGAAACAGACGCGTTGCTTGTAAAAAATATCGCATCAGGTACAGAGGTTGCTTCTTTTACTGGTTTAAACGAGAACACTACATATTACTTTAAAATTTACCCTTATACCAACACGGGCATCAACATTGATTACAAAACTAACGGCACCGTCCCCCAGGACGAGGCAACAACCGAAGAGGCGCCTCCCTTACCTGCAATCTTCTTCTCAGAATATATTGAGGGAAGCTTAAACAATAAAGCGATTGAGATATATAATGGAACCGGCAGTGACATTGACCTATCTTTGTTAACGGTAAATCTTTATTCGGGTGGAAGTCCAACAGTAAGTAATTCTTATACTGGTTCAGGCAGTCTTGTTAATGGTCAAACATTTATAATAGCCAATGCCAGTGCTAGTCAACCCATTTTGAATATTGCAGATGTTACTTCTAATGTCACCTTTTATAATGGAGATGATGCTCTTGAATTGGTTTACAATGGACAACCCATTGATGTAATTGGCACAATTGGTGAGGATCCGGGTACAGCATGGTCTGTTGCAGGCACTACTAATGCTACTGCTGAGTATACCTTAATCCGAAAACTTAATGTTACCAACGGTAATACAAACTGGGCTGTTTCGGCTGGCACCAATGCAACAGATTCTGAATGGGTTGTGAAACCTCAGGATTATATTGGGAACCTTGGATTAATTGGAACAGTATGGCAAGGCACAAGCACCGACTGGACAGCTGAGGCAAACTGGGACATGGGTGTACCTTCCACTTACCAGGCATGGGTGGTACCTGCTGCTGAAACACCGGTAATTTCCACCACGGAAACAGTATCAGATATCATCGTGTTGGGGAATAATCTTCATATTGCCCCGACCGGTTTCCTGACTGCAACTAATTTACTGGGTATTCTGGAGCCAGGCATTGTGACGATTGAACCACTTGGAAAACTTTCGGGTGAAATCTATAATTTGGGAACGGAAGCCTCTCTTATTTTGCAATCTGATGAAACAGGTACTGGTTCTGTAATTCCGACAGTCACCGGTAATCCTGCCACCATCGAGCGCTATATTACCGCAGCTACCTGGGAAACCGCCGGCAGCGGCTGGCACCTGCTTTCCTCACCGGTAGCCGCGCAAGGCATCAGCGGGGACTGGACACCCACCGGCACCGGCAATGATTACGACTTCTACGCATTCGACGAAACCGCCAGCACTGACAACTGGCTTAACCAGAAGGTGGGCGCCAACAACATCACTACATTTATCCCCGGTAAGGGTTACCTGGTAGCTTATCAGCAAACGGATACCAAAACCTTCAGCGGCAACCTGAATGTTGCGGATGTTACCCTGAGCGGGCTTACCAACACCGGTACCAGCGCCTACCCGGGCTGGCACCTGGCGGGCAACCCGTTTGCCAGCGCCATCAACTGGGGCTCCGGCACATGGACAAAAACCAATATCAATGCGGTAGCGCAGGTATGGAGTTCAGCCGACGGAAGTTATAAAACAACCACGGAAAAGAGCGATATTATTCCTGCTATGAACGGTTTTATGGTTTATACCACGGGGAGCGGCGAACTCACCATTCCGGCCGATGCACGGGAACACAATGCCGCCAACTGGTACAAATCGGACGAAGAATTTATCCTGTTGAAAGCCAACGATCTGGAAGGATTAACATCGCAATCGAGCATCGTGCGGTTTAACCCGTCGGCCACAGAGGCTTACGATGCTGATTTCGACGCCTACTTCCTGGCAGGTTTCGCCCCGATGTTCTACTCGGTTTCAGGCAGCAGCCTGTACGCTTTGAACACCCTGCCGGCAGTCAGCAACGAACTGGCAATCCCGTTCGGCTTCATGAAGAACTCTGCAACAAATTACAACATTGAACTGGCGAAGAATATCCCCGCCACCATCGTTTACCTTACGGACATTAAAACCGGCACGGTTACCAACCTTACCGACGAAGGCGCCTATCACTTTACCGCTGCGGAGGGCGACGATGCCAACCGTTTCACCCTGCACTTCGGCACCCTGGGCATGGATGATCCTTCAACCACTGCTCCGGTAAATATCTACGCTTACGGCGGGGTGGTTTACCTCAACGGGCCGGATGCAAAGGCCAGCGTCACCATCACCGACCTTACCGGACGCGTGGTAATGGCTGAGCGGGTCAATGGCAACGGGCTGTCTATGATCAATGCAGGCAGTCTGCCTAAGGGCGTTTACGTGGTTACCGCCGTGGCGGGATCGCGGGTTGTAAGCGCAAAGGTTATTTTATAATTTTGCCGTGCGGGCGGCGCAGGCCGTCCCGCCGGTTTTTGTGAAGCAAAAAAAGAAAAAGATATAGCATGAAAAAAACAGTTAAAATATTGTCCGTAACGCTGATGCTCGCGCTCTTCGCCGGGTTCAGCACTTCCGTTTTTGCACAGGGACCGCCACCTCCTCCCCCTTCCGGAGGTCACGGGCAAACCACCAACCAGCCTGCCGGCGGCGGCGCGCCCATAGGCTCGGCCGTCACGCTGATGCTGGGGTTGTTTGCCGCTTACGGCGCCAAGAAGGCCTGGGATGCCCGAGAGAAGTTAGATGAATAGGCACTTTTTGCCATACCAAAACACCAGGGGGCAGGTAACCGGATAATCCCGTATATACTTTCCGCTTTTTTAACCCTATTGACCTGACAAGTCCTTTATCCAACAGACTTGCCAGGTCTTTTTTTTGTTGAACACCTCTCAGGACGTCCCCATAACCGAAGCACAGTCCATCATGCCGGGTGAGCGGTCACATAGGGCGATGCCGGCTTTTCATTCACTGCTGCTGCCATGTTCTGAATCTTGTAAATGATGAAAAATCAATATGAATGCGGCTTTTGAAAAGGGAAGTAGAAAAATTACTAAGTTTTTGATAATGTGAACGTTGATTTCGTCAACTTTTATGCTATATTTTTGTTCTTTTATTCTGTTTTTGTAATTTTGATGATTATTGTATAAAGTTAAATCAAGCAAATATGAAAAATAACTTACTTAAGTGGGCTTTAGTAAACGTTGCTTTTATAGCTTTATTGACCGCTCCGCTGATGGAAACACAGGCCCAGATTTATGAGCCAGAGGGGCTGAACATGCCCGGCACTTATAATTCCTTTAATAACCCACCAACGAATCTTGCATTTGCCAGTTCAACGCAGGTTACCAATGGACGTATAACAAAAATTACTACCGGTCAAGCCCGCTGGCAGACTGTTTTCAGTGTAGCAGCTTCCGGCGGTGATATTACCGGAGGTTCTTACCAATGGCTTTTTACTAGTGGACCATCAGGTGAATATTATAATAATAAGTGGGCTGGTGTAAATGTTCAGATGAATACACTTCAGACCTATACTCATAATACGGGTAGCGATAATTCTGTTACTTTTACAAATGGCAAATGGTACACGATGAATTGGAAAGATATCGGATATTCAAGTACGGAGGCCATTTTTATTGAAACGGATGCGGAGCCTGTGTCAATAGCTTCTGAATACCGGATTCCGTCCGTCGTATATCCTGATATGAAGCCTGTTGTTTATGCCACACTTTCGGCTCCGGTAGCCGGAGGTCAAGGGGTATATGTAAGGTATTCCAATGATGACTTTACCACGAGTACTATTATTGAGCTTTCGCTTCTTTCAGGTAATACATATCGGGCAGAGTTGCCAAATTTCAGCACCGGAACAATAATCTACTATTTCTTTACTTCAAAAGCCGGGCTTACCTCAATAAATCACTCCAACGCGGATATGTTTACCATTAATTTCCTTAACAATGGTGGCTCAAATTATTCATATACAATTCAGTCAGGTACAGTTAAATTTTCAGCAGCATCAGCAGATTGGTCTGCGGCATCAACATGGGAGGGGGGAACTAAGCCATCAGCGTCTGATCAGGTCGTAATCCAGCATAATGTAAGCCTGGATGAAAACGCAACAGTA